>DATCRE010000274.1:0-2196 GCA_036569145.1 Cyclobacteriaceae bacterium | reverse complement strand
AGGAGATATCGTTGTACTTTACAATGTTTTCTTTTTCAAAGATGCCGCTGTTATGATGCCTGAATCAAAATATGAAGTTGACAATCTTCTGGAGATGATGAATGAAAATCCAAAGTGCAGAATCAGGCTTCATGGTCACACCAACGGAAATGCTACCGGCAAAATTATTTCTATGGGCGAAACAAAGAACTTCTTTTCTCTCACAGGCTCCAAAGAAGGTTTAGGTACTGCCAAAGCACTTTCACAAGAACGCGCCTCTGTAATTCGTGATTACCTGGTTGAAAATGGTATTGACACCAGGCGCATGGAAATAAAAGCATGGGGTGGCAAACGAGGACTCTACGATAAAGAAAGTACCAAAGCCAGGGAAAACGTGCGTGTAGAAGTTGAAATTATTGAAGATTAAAAGCCGCTCTAGCTCGTCATTGCTTTTAGCACATCATGTTGTGTAATGATGTGAACCTTTTCATTAACATCTCGCACCAATACAGCTTTATTATCTTTATTGAGATGAGATGATAACACATCCAGAGTACTGTCTGGCGCAACAAACAGCATGGGCTTATCCATTACATCACCAACCTGCTTTGTCTGAATTTGCGGGTCCATTATAATTTTTTCAAGCAGGCTTGCAGAACTGATGCTGCCAACAAAGTGACCCTTTTCTACAACCGGAATCTGGTCTATTCCCTCCCTGTTTAAGAGCCTGATAACTTCAGATACTTTTTCATTTTTTGAAATAGTATACAAACTGTCCTTGCCGTTTCTGCTTTCTATTATGTCACGGGCAGTACCAAAACTTCTGGTTTCTAAAAATCCATGATCTTTCATCCACTGATCATTATACACCTTGGCTAAGTAGCGCGTGCCATGATCTGGCAACAATATCACCATCACATCATCTTTTTTCAGATGTTCTCTGGCATACTCAAGCGCTCCGTGAACAGCAGAGCCACTAGACCAACCCACGAACAAACCTTCTTCACGTGAAAGTCTTCGGGCCATGATAGCACCATCTTTATCCGTTACTTTTATGAAGGTATCAATAACGTTAAAGTCTACATTCTTAGGAAGTATATCTTCTCCAAAGCCTTCAGTCAAATACGGATAGATTTCTCCCTCATCAAAAATGCCAGTCTCCTTATATTTTTTAAAAACTGATCCGTATGTATCAATACCAACAGCAGTCAACGACGGATGCTGACTCTTTAAATAATTAGCCGTACCACAC
The DNA here is from genome assembly GCA_036569145.1 of Cyclobacteriaceae bacterium. GTDB lineage: Bacteria > Bacteroidota > Bacteroidia > Cytophagales > Cyclobacteriaceae > DATCRE01. The sequence goes on along the minus strand of DATCRE010000274.1, from coordinate 965 downwards.
ATTGAACCACCTGTACCTACCGTTGCAACATAGTGCGTTATTTTGCCTTCTGTCTGCTTCCAGATTTCAGGACCTGTGCTTTCAAAATGAGCTTTTGCATTGGATGGATTATCGTATTGGTTAGGATAAATAGAATTAGGAATATCCTGATTTAATTTGCGTGCTACAGAATAATATGAACGTGGATCATCTGGTGCTACGTTGGTTGGACAAACAATTACTTCTGCCCCCACAGCTCTGAGAATATTTATTTTCTCCTGCGATTGCTTATCAGCCATTGTAAAAATACACTTGTAACCTTTCGCTACAGCAGTCAGGGCAAGACCCATTCCTGTGTTTCCTGATGTGCCTTCAATAATTGTTCCGCCTGGTTTTAAAATGCCTGCCTTCTCGGCATCTTCAATCATCTTCAACGCCATTCTGTCTTTAGTAGAATTTCCTGGATTAAAATATTCTACTTTCGCTAATATCGTTCCGGGAATACCTTTCACCACGTTATTCAATTTCACAATGGGTGTATTTCCAATGGTTTCGATGATGGAATTATAAATCATGGGCACTGCTCAGTTAAGGCATAAAGGTACAAAAAACGATAACATCGAAAATTAAACATCTTCGAATACCTGAATGGTTCGTTACCGAAATTATAGAATTGTATTCGCCAGTGACGTAAGACTTTTAGACACTTTTATCTGTCGCTTTTCTAACTCGGTGTTGTTGATATCAAAGCGAAGTGTATTATTATCTGTTAATATAAAACTGAAGCCCGCACCTTTTTTAAATAAGCCTTCGCGCTCGGTAATAACCATGATTGATTTGTGCGCTATCGACTTCAGCAAATCATCCAGCAAACTGCTTTTACCATCCGATAAATAAACAACTTCCTGATTGTCGATGTCAGTAATGTTTTCTGTTTGCGTTACTCGCACAGGCAATCCGTTAATCATTTTAGATCCGATTGTTTT
>DATCRE010000273.1:0-4197 GCA_036569145.1 Cyclobacteriaceae bacterium | reverse complement strand
GCTTCTTTTCTGAATCCTCAAAGTGGTTTGATAACAATTGATGGTATTGACCTGGGCACTGTTTCATTAAATAGTTACCGTAGCAACTTAGGTGTTGTGTTACAAGATGATTTTCTTTTCGAAGGAACCATTCGTGAAAATATCTTATATCCACGTCCTGATTCCTCTGAAGAACAATTGCAAGAAGCTGTGAGAGCGGCTCACGTCAATGAATTTACAGATCGTTTCGAACTTGGTCTTGATACTGTAATAGGTGAGCGCGGTGTTAAACTTTCGGGAGGCCAGCGCCAGCGTGTGGCAATAGCCAGAGCCATTCTTGCTAACCCACGAATTCTTATATTAGATGAGGCAACATCAAACCTCGATACGGAGAGTGAGTCTTTCATCCAGGAGAGCTTACGCAGCTTGATGAAGGGTAGAACTACATTTGTTATTGCTCACCGCCTGAGCACGATCCGACAGGCCGACCAGATTCTTGTCGTGGAAGGTGGTAACATAGCAGAACGCGGTAAGCATGATGAGCTTATCGCCAACAAAGGACGCTACTTCGAACTCTATACCTACCAGGCACGAATCTAGTACAGTATGAAATAGACGAAAATCAAAGAAAGTCTTACAAATCCATCACATTTAAACCTCCATCTGGAGGTTTTTTTGTCGACTCTGGGTCTCTTAAAAACTGTTTATATCGTTTGAATTGTGACTTTTTCTTTAAATGAAAATGCATCGATCCGCAGAATATTCTGATGTGGACGAGAAACATGCATTTTCCCATTGGTATTCTTGTCGTACTGCCCAATGATAAAAGGTATGAACACCTTTGCATAAGAATATTATTCGTATTATGAACGATCGCAATATTTATTACGTGTATCGTGGCGTTGTCATCTTCGAAAAACTCAGGTCAACAGAAGAGGTGACATTTGCATCCACAAAAACAACAACAAACATTTTTACAAAAATAAATACAGTATGAAAACAGTTAATGCTATCATCTTCGCTCTCGTATCATTCAGCACTTCATTATTTGCTGAGTCACCAGCTACAATGGCTGTTATTCCAAATGCAACATCAGGCATTTACAAAGTATGCTACAAAGGAGCTGAAGCAGGCAGAGTAAAATTGTCAATCTTAAATGCAAACGGCGACGTTGTATTTTCAGAAGTGATGACAGCTGTTTCTTCATTCATCCGTCCTTATAACTTCAGCCAGTTATCAGAAGGTGTATACACAATTGTATTAGAAGATAAAGCAGGTAAACAAGTTGAAGAGGTTAGCTACCGTTTAAATAAAGTTGAATGCTTAATCAGCGTTTCTAAACTTGCTGGTTTTGATAACAAGTTTATTGTTAGTGTTGCCAGCAATGATGCTGCTGACATGGTGAACGTAAAAATTTATAATGAAGCTGGTACTTTAATACATGAGCAAACTGAAAAAGTGAATGGTAACTTTGGTTTAATCTATAACCTGAGCGAAGTTAAAGTACACGGCGAAAAAGTTACTTTCGAAGTATCGACCAGTGGTAAGTCTTACGTAGTATCATACTAAGAATATTTCCCTCTCATAAAACTAAGGGCAGCCCATCAGGCTGCCTTTTTCATTTGTATTCCAACGACGTTTTAAGTTTTGTATATTGGTGGATTACTTTCCATCTATGACTAAACGGTTCTCTGGTTTTCTGCTGCTCGTTCTTACGTTTATTTTTAAAGCAGGCATTGCCCAGATTAATATCATTCATAAAGATTCTATTGTTTATCACTTCGTATACCGCGACACCGTTATTTATCGCTACGATACTGTCCAGATAAGACATTACGTTCATACCGATACACTTGAGCATATCAACCATCCGGTAGCAGCAACTGAACAGGGAAGAAAGAAGAGACTTATCAATCAGAACAACTGGGGTATAGGGCCATCGGTTGGTGCTTACTATTCTCCGTTTAACGGATTTGATCTTAATATTGGTTTTGGCATTCAATATTACCTGTTGTCAGTTCCTTCCTTTAGAAATCCACATCTCGGTCACAGAAAAAACAAGAAATAGAGAAGTTTGTATTTTGCGATATGCGATGAGCATCAACGGTTTACTTATCAGAATTAAAATACGATTGGCGTAGGTGTAATATTTTACTCAAACTTTCATTTCAAATGAAGGTCATTTTCTTCACATTTGAGAAAATATAGTGCATGTCCTGGCCGACAAAAGTTATTCTTAATCTTTTATTGTTAATTATTTTTATCCAGTCACATGGTCAGGATAGTACATTGTATGTTGATTGGTATCAGCATTTCTTTCAGGAGGCAAACCCCAAGCATGCCGAAGAGGAGATAACGCTCACCCGGGAAAGACTTTTGAATGCTGAAGCTGTTAAAGATGTACATGCCCAGGCCCATCAGTTAAAAGAGCTTGGCCTTCTTTATCTTACCCGCAAACTGGAGTATGATACGGCTACTGATCTTCTAATAAAATCGCTTATCATTGAAGATTCTCTTGATCTAAAGAAAGAAAAACTTTTCACGTACCTCGCACTCGCCCAGGTTTTTGAAGACGTGGGTGATTACTACCAGAGTGGTAAGCTCCTGGAGCAAGCGCTTGATCTTCACACATCAGATGACGATCTCTCAACACTGGCACTTATTCTTATGCACCAAGGAAATGTTCATGCACTATCCGGCAGAATTGATGAAGCATTTGAAAATTACCAGCAGATACTTCAATACAAAGATCAGCTTCAACAACCATCCATCGAGGCTGATGCATTATTTAATCTTGGAAAACTTTACGCTATGCAAGGCAAATCAGTCGAAGCCTTGAAGAAGCATAAAGAAGCTCTTGCTATACGTCGTGCCATTCATGATAAAAGAAATGAAGCCGTATCATTAAATGAAGTAGGTGAACTATGCCGACTTACGAAAGACAATAAGCGGGCATTGGCAAATCATCTGGCTGCGCTTGAAATAAGGCAGGCATTAAAAGATAAAAAAGGAATTGCAGAATCATACAACAATATAGGTTTGTTGTTCTACAGTCAAAAGGATTTCAAACGTGCTATCGCTAACCTCAACTTTGCACTTGCCGCAGGGCAGGATGCACAAGACCAGGTTCAGCAGCGTAAAAGCTTTGAGCTACTAAGTTTCTGTTACGAATCGCTTGGTGATTTTAAGCTGGCCTTGAAAAACAGAAACTTGTTTCAGGCCATGAATGATTTTATTCAAAATGAAATTAACGAACGCAATCTCCTGGAATTGCAAAACCGGTATGTCATTCAAAAGAAAGAAACACAGATCAGCAATCTTGAGCTTGATAGAATTGCCCGTGAGCGTCAATTAAAGGAACAACAACAATTCAGAAATATTCTTTTTGTATTCATAGGCCTGGCCGTTATTATAGCAGCGTTAGTAGCCTATCTGTATTTTTTAAAACGTCGTTCACATACAGCGCTTGAAGCTGTCAACGATGTTATCAATAATAAAAATAAGGAGCTTGAAGATCTCAATGCTACAAAAGATAAATTCTTCTCCATCATCAGTCATGATTTAAAGGGACCGTTGAATTCACTTACATCATTTTCTTCTTTACTGATCAATCATATAGAAAATTTAAGCAAAGAAGAAATTCAAATGCTGGCGAAAGACCTTGATAAATCGATCAAGAATCTATTTGAGTTGTTAGAAAATTTACTGGAGTGGTCGAGATCACAAACGGGCAATATTGAATTTATTCCTGAACCCATTGAATTGAATCAGCTGCTTACAATAAATGCCGAGTTATTGTTCGCGCAAGCCAATGCAAAAAAAATTGCTATCATCAACAATGCGCAAAATACTGTTCAGGTTAAGGCTCACAAAAACTCAGTGAATACCGTTATCAGAAATTTGGTGTCGAACGCCATTAAGTTCACTCCGGAAAAAGGAACGATAACTTTAAGTTTGCAACAGAAAGCCAATGAAGTAATAGTTTCTGTTACTGACACTGGTGTGGGAATGAGTGAAGACATTATTAAAAAACTTTTCAGACTTGATACCAAGCTTACAACAAAAGGTACAGCAAACGAAAAAGGTACAGGTCTTGGACTGATTCTCTGCAAAGAATTTATCGAGAAGAACGGCGGACGTATGGGCGTGGAAAGTGAACCTGGCAAAGGTTCAAGGTTTTATTTTTCATTGCCTTTGAATTAGTTATAGTCCATAGTC
>DATCRE010000272.1:0-3144 GCA_036569145.1 Cyclobacteriaceae bacterium | reverse complement strand
AACACCCGGACGGGTTTTATTCACTAACCCTACTGCGTACTCAATAACATTATTCGTTACAGGCACGCGTCGAACTAAATGCTGAAAGGTAGTGATGTCGTCGGCATTTAATATTGTTTTTAATGATTTAGGTTCATCGGTTGTGGTGTTCTTAACAACTTCTACTTCATCTTTGAAAGAAGGATATGTTAAAAGTATGTTGAACATAAACCGGTCGAGTTGTGCTTCTGGTAGCGGATAAGTTCCTTCCTGTTCAATTGGATTTTGTGTTGCCAATACAAAGAATGGTTTTGGCAATGCATAACGCTGACCTGCAATAGTCACGGCATACTCTTGCATGGATTCGAGAAGAGCAGCCTGAGTTTTAGGGGGTGTTCTGTTTATTTCATCAGCTAACACAATATTGGCAAACACTGGGCCTTTCACAAATTTGAAATTGCGTTCTTTATCCATCGTTTCAGCACCAACAATGTCAGATGGCATTAAGTCAGGTGTGAACTGTATGCGCTTGAATTCAAGATCAAGTGAGGAGGCAATTGTTTGTACCAGCAATGTTTTAGCAAGTCCGGGCACACCAACCAGAAGCGAATGACCCTGACAAAAAATTCCTGTTAAAAGAAGTCTAACGACATCATCTTGCCCGATAACAACTTTGGCTATTTCTGATTTAACATTTTTATACGCTGCTGCCAGTGCATCTGCGGCTTCAACATCCGAAGCATATTTTGTCATTACGGTATCAAATTAAGTACGAGCCTGAAGCTAAAATCTTAATTGTTAAGGAGCAAGGCAATAACAGTTTTTTGGCTATTACGGCAGGCTATTGGTCTAAAATGCCACAGGAATTATAAGCGTCATCGATGCTGATAAATACATCCTGTCTTACTTTTTTAAACCATTTCTGAAGTATTCTTGCTTTCTTTTCATTAAGAGTGGCCGCCTGTATGCGGAACCAGTCAGCTTTAAGCGATGCCTCATGTGGACTTATGCGTGATTTGTAATAAAGAATTCTCACCGCTTCACGACCTTCATCTGTACGATATACAATAGGTTCACTGATGGCACCAACTTTCATAGAGTCAATTCTGAAATACACTACAGGGTCGAGCTCATCAACGGGTATGTTAATGCCACCGTCCTGATCAGAAAAAAACCCACCTGAATTTTTTGTTTTAGTATCGTCTGAAAATTCCTTGGCAGCTTTTTGAAAATTCATACTGTCAAGGACAATGAGATTTCGAATGCTATCGAGATAATGGCTTGCACGATCTAAATCATCTTGCGATGGAGTAGGAGACATTAGAATGTGACGCGAGTGATATTCATTACCACGTCTCTCAATAAGTTGAATGATGTGGAAACCATATTGTGTTTTTACAGGCATGGATATTTCACCAGGCTTTAGTTTAAAACTGGCAGCTTCAAATTCAGGTACCATTTGTCCGCGGCCAACCATACCCATATCACCATTATTGCCTACTACACTCGGATCTACTGAATATTTCTTAGCTAATTTGGCAAAGTCTGCACCTTCCAATATCTGGTTGCGTATGTCCATTAACTGGCGTTTTGTTTCAGCTTCCTGGGCTTCACTAACTTTGGCAACCTTAACAATCTGGGCAACTTCAACGGAGGCAGAAAAATATGGAAGACTGTCTTTCGGAATTTTGCTGAAGAATTTTTTCACTTCAGAAGGTGTAACGCTGATGCCTTCGGAAACTTTTTCTTCCATTTTGCCAACCACCATCTGTTCGCGGATCTGGTCTCTCAATTCAATTTGAATCTGGTCGAGTGTCTTTCCGAATTTAATTTCTAAATCTTCAGGTGAATTGCCAGCCTGAGCCATGATGGCGTCCATTCTTCGTTTGGTGTTCGAGTCAACTTCAGCATCAGGCACAATGACGGAGTCTATCTCTGCTTTGGCCATCATTAATTTATTGCGGATGAGAAGCGCCAGGTATTGGCACTTAGCTTCCTGCGAAGGCGATCCGCCATTGGTCAGATAATCCTGGTAGGCTCTGTCGAGCTCAGATTTCATAACAATGTAATTATCTACCTTGGCGATAATTTCATCCACCACAAAGCCTTCATTCTCCTGCGCTGAAACATGAAGAGACAGTATAAGTAAAAGCCCTGTAAAGAGGCTTTTCATAGGCCTAAGGACCTTAGCGGATAATTTCAAATTCTTTCTTGTTGACGGCTTCATTATATACTTCATCTTCCAATTGCCTGGCAAGTTCTACTTTTCTTTTATTTAAAATAATGTTTTTTATATCGTCCTTAACAAACTCAAGAGGCGAAACATTATCTGAAATACGATACTCATCTACTTTAAAAAAGTAAAGATAGGTATCATCAGATGTTTCATAATAGGGATTTGCCTTAAGAAATTGAATTTTATTTGGGATTTCTACTAGAGGTGAATTCTTGACCAGTTCATCGAATACCATCCAGGTTGAGTCTGCCAGGTGGTATGCCGAGGCGAAACTCAGGCAATACGACTTAAACTCTTTTTCATCTTTCTCTTTATTGGAGAAGATCAGGTCTTTTACTTTTTTGATACGCGGTGCATTCTTTGGTATTTTAATAAAGGTAGCTCTCACAATATTTTGCTTCAGCACAAAGTTATCGATGTTGTCTTTGTAATAAGCCTGGATCTCGGCATTAGCTACAGCGGTATCAAGATTCTTTTTAACGTAATAGGTTTGGTATTCGTACGCTATGATGCTGTAGCGATAATCAAGAATTTTACGTTCTACTTCTACTTCATTAATATCTATTTTACGCGAAGCTTGCTGAATCAATAATTGCTTTCGTATCCAGCTGTTGATGTAAGCCTCCACTCTGGAAGTGCTGTCTTCTGTCGAAGTTCCTTCTGATACGATGCCGCTCAACTCATCTTTGTAAAGATAGGTATCGTTGGCACGCGCTACAGGCTGACGAACTACGTCGGCTGAAGCTTGATCGTTTTTCATTTTGATCAGATCGCAACTAGAAAGCACAGTTGTCAAGACAATGGCAATACGAATACTATGTTGAAGAGAAAGCTTCATCAATCTATTTTTTCTGTAGCTGTGATAAGATGTAGGCTTTGCCTTTTTCGTTTACCTTCACCGGGTATTTTGTTTTTAGCTGGGCAACCCA
>DATCRE010000271.1:0-3115 GCA_036569145.1 Cyclobacteriaceae bacterium | reverse complement strand
TGATAACGTAATTCACACAATCAAACAAACCAATATAGGTTCGTTTCATTCTTTTTGCAAACCATATTTTCTCTTCATCCTTTTCTTCAATTATAGTCTCCAACTTGTCAAAATCTTCCAACTCTTTAAGCATTGCTCCGATATCATGGGACTGTTGTGACTGGGCAGCTTGAAAATATATAAACTCTTCCAAAGTCATCATCTTCGTATCAATTTCTAGAAGGTCATATAAGAACTTCGTTTTATTGATCATATCAGCATCTCTGCTCACCAATATATCACAAAACGAGCCGAAAAATGCATGCCTACCATCATTGATCAAGCTCATCATCTTTTGTTTTTTGGGTTTCCCTTTTACAATCCCTAATATTTCAAGACCAGAGTGTAACTGAAGGAATAAATCATAGCGATAAACTTCCTTTTTATTTTGCATGAAATGTGATATATAGCTGTCTCGGAACTTCTGTTTGTCGGCTATTTTGTTATCTTCAAATCCTTCTAGTTTTAGGGCTTTATAAATATTGCCAGTAAGCGAGTTATCGTGCAAATACCTGATCATTTTCTTAAACTCCTTTTGTTCTTCCGTCAATTCGGTAGTCATATCAAAAAAAGCTTGCATGAATTCATACATGTTTGTAGAGCGAGAAAAAAGAGTTTTAAAGTTTTCTGGAAAATCAGGCGGTAGATCATTTTCTTTGACCAATTCAGTCAGGTTCAAAGGAATTGCTGATAACATTATTCGTATGAATATCGATAGCGTGTCTTCTCCATTAAATATGCCCTCAATAGGCGACCAGTCAAAACTATCATAATATTCAAACGGGGTTTGATAGTTAAACTTAATCTGTTTATTGTAACTCCAGCAATTATCCGATACGATGGTCTCCATAAAGGACATATCCTTCAGCTTTTCATCAGTCTGGTCACGAACTAAGTCGTATATATGGGCTTCGGAAAAGCAATAGATATTTTTATTCGTATCTTCTACAAAAAGGCGATACAGATCATCGTTTTCAGTAAGTTTTAGATATTGAAAAACATTAGTATCAAGATAAATACGCATAATTATTATTTTATAACGGCATCACCTGTTTTTCCTACATTTCCGGAATTAGCTCTTCCTGAAAAGTAATAAAGCAAGCGGCAAACGGCTTGGATCTCAGGGACGTTGGCCGTGAGACCGGAATGAAGAAGGCTTGCGACAGTTTCCGCGGGAATCTTAGCATAAAGAGGGCCAACAGCATTTAACAATGCAGAACCGTTAAAGACTATCCTTTCCTGCCTCGGTGAAAATGCAAACCGCACTTCTTCTCTATCGAGAAATACACCTTGAAGGCCGAATAAAAAGGATCGGCGTGCATCTTCGCTAACATTTCCACTCAAATGTATAGAGGCTAAAGCTAGCAGCATATACACAGCATAATTCTTGTCTTCCGAACGTTGCTCATAATGTTGATTTAAGGCACCTAAAATGTTGTTTATAATACTAACGATTCCTGGTTTCATATCGTCAGGCAAACGATCAGCAAAAAGAAGACTCAATTCGAACGCCAAATGTTCATTCAAAGACCAAGGGATGTCCAAAAGTATGATCAGTAATTGTTCAATGCTCTTTGAGCTTGGCAACTCCTCCGCTTCAAGCAATTCAAACAAAAGATCCATAAACTCAGAGTCCTTCTTTTGGTCAAGTGCATTTTTTAGGGCTCCAAGGTACTTCTTCTTATTTTCAGAATCCTTTAAAAAGTCTTGGGTTATTTTATATACAATAGCACGATAGGTCGTATTGTTAACACGACTGCCCTCCCGCACACTACCTATTTCCCTTAAATTAAACAGCCGGTCTGCGGGCAAATCTCCATCCCGAATGTAGTTAATCAGCGTGGTTATAAAGGCTCCTTGTTTTCCCTTGGTTGCCATCTCTTGGAGCGCTACATCATCCAACTGTCCATTTAATAGCAAACGTCCTGACATTGGCAGTATTTTAGAAGAAAAATGCTCGCTTGGAACAAGTTGTAGATCAATTTCAGATTGAGTAACGGAACTTAAAAAGTCAGGTTTATATTCTGTAAACAAAGTTATATGTGCATTCCCATAAGGGCGACGATAGCCAGTTGGTACTTGCTGGGTTCTTAAAAAAAGAGCACACATCAACTCCTCATCGCCGATAGAGCGCGGCAACGAGATGATTGTCTTTATTGTGGATTTATTATCAATACCCAACTCATCAGCCAACATTAGCAAAAAAAGGTAAATATTATTGTTGTATTGTTGTTCCTGGTAGACTGGTACTGTCAATAACTCCTGAACAACCTGTGAGATAACAGATTTTAATGCAGAATATTTCCTGAAATAACTTAAAAACCAGTAATAAAGTTGATAGAGAGCATCACTTGGGGATTGTTCTGAACGGGCAATACCATGAGTCATAAAAGTCTTCCAACCAACGGGATCACTGCCAGCAGCTAGATAAAGTGAAAGCAACGTGGGCTGCGAGCGACTGGATGCTTGAGCCACAATTTCATCTTTTAATTCTGCTATATCGAGAATGTCCGATCGCTCCATAGTTAAATGAAAAAAGTAAGATTCATAACCTTCCATCTGTAGAATGAGGGCCAATGCTTTCTGTTGGATATTCATTCTTGTCTCGTGGTGATCTAGTAAAACCGAAGCAGCTCTATGTGCGATTTGTTTATCAGCATTGTTTAAGTGGAAAACTATCTTGTCGAAAAATTCCGGTTTGGAGAGTATTCTTGAAGGAGGATTTTTTTTCAACAGATGCATATCAAAAAAGTAACCAGGTCCTAAAAGTCCTCTGATCATTTCCTCAAGATGTTCTGGTAAAAGTGAAAACTTTTGGTGATATAACAGCGCTAGAGCAAAACTACGTGCCCCGTCTGTTAAGTAAGAAAGATTATTATACAGGCTTTGCAATACAGACAAAGAGTAATTTAAACCATAAAGGAAAGAGTGCCACTCTTCTTTTTCAGATGAATGCTTAAAAATGCCCTTAGATAATGCAATTAGAGGCACAGATTTCTTGTCTGGAAAGCAAGTAAGAAGTATTGCATTTGCATTATGTGCTAAACTTTTCGAAAGCCCCATACTAAGTTGATGG
>DATCRE010000270.1:0-3564 GCA_036569145.1 Cyclobacteriaceae bacterium | reverse complement strand
ACAAACTTTTTCAGGTTGGGGTAGTTTCAATCGTTTGCTCATTCGATTTAATAAATAATGACAATTTAATCAACCCTTAACGCTACCAAAAAATAAAGGCCTTACACGCTAACGAATGTAAGGCCTTGAATTAATATGCTTTAAGGCAGTTTCTGCTTTTGAAGTGTTTTGCCTACACTAAACTAATGCGCTAATTTCTTTAGTGATTTCTTTCTCAGGCACCAGTGTTGCATTAGGGGCGAGGATAATTCCTACTCCATCCAGCAATGACCACGCATGTAGTTTTTCAAGTTTCACGCGACCAACCATATATTGCTTTCCATTGGCGGCATAGCCATTTTGAAATTGTTCGAAGTCGCTTATAGAAATGTTAGTGCCTAAATCAAAACTTACGAAGGCATCAACGGATAAACTATTTGAGAATTTCAAATCATGTGGCTGATTCAGTTTTTTATATTCATACTGATAATCATACGTAAGAGCAGAAACATCTGATAACACGGCTGAGCCCGTTGGATAACTACCTGCGCCTTTGCCGATGAAGAGTTGTTTTTCAGCGAAAGCACTTTCAACCTGTACAGCATTGTATTCATTTCTGACGGCAAATAACGGATGAGTCTGTTCAACAAACTGTGGAGCAACAAATCCAAATACACGACCATCTTTTTTGAAAGCACGTGCTACCAGTTTGATACCGTATTTATTTTCACGTGCAAATTTTAAATCAAGGTCTGATATGCGATCGATGCCTATGTTAATTACATCTTCTGGTTTAACAAAAACACCAAAAGTATGAGCGATGGCAATCACTAATTTGAATTTTGGATCAAACCCTTTTACATCAAGACTTGGATCTGATTCAGCAAAGCCTAATTCCTGGGCTTTCGTTAGGGCATCGGCATAACTTTTATTTTCATCAAAAACTTTTGTGAGAATATAATTTGTTGATCCGTTGAAGATACCTTCAATGCCCGTCAGCAAATCATTGTCATAATATTCTTCGAGATTACGAATGATGGGTATAGCGCCACATACTGATCCTTCATAAAGAACAGGCTTACCATATTCAATCTGTAACTGATAAATTTCTTCCAGGTGTTCGGCAAGCATTTTCTTGTTTGCTGTTACAACTGCTTTGCCATTCTTTAAAGCAGCTTTAACAATTTCAAAAGCAGCATTGGCATCGTCGATAAGTTCAACAACAACATCAATGTCTTTATCAAGAAGTACATCTTCTTTGTTGAAGGTTATCAGATCTGCACGAAGCGGTCTTGCCTTGCTTTTATTTTTAACACAAATCTTTTTGATCTCGGCTTTAATACCTGGTGTTTCTTCTAACACGTGATATAGACCTTGCCCTACACATCCAAACCCGAACAATCCTAACTTAACATGTTTATGTTTGGTGTGACTGATGCTTTGATTACTTTTTCCGTTTACTGCTGCCATGATATTTGCTATTACTTATACTTTGTCTCTACGCTAACCAGATCTTCTGTAAAAAATCTTTTGATGTATTGATTGAGTTGCTCAACTTCAACAAGAAACCCGTCATGTCCATACAGTGAAGTCATTGCTTCAAGATAAGCATTGGGTATGTGCTTGGCCAGAAATTGTTGTTCATGAATAGGAAATAGAATGTCACTATCAATGCCAACAACAAGTGTTCTTGCTGTGATTGTCTTCAATGCTTTTTCAATGCTCTCATGATTTCTTCCTACATTATGACTATCCATCATTTTAGAAAGCGTCCAGTATGTGAAGGCATTGAAACGATTGGCTAACTTCTGTCCCTGATAGCGTTGATACGTTGCTCCTCTGAACTCATCAGTCTTGTCATTATTTTTTTCAGCCTGTGTCTGCTGGTAAGTATCATAATGCCTGTATGAAATCATGCCAATAGCACGTGCGGCTTTAAGCCCCTCAATGCCGGCACGCAGGTCGTTTTCTTTCCATGTGCTATCGGCTTCTATGGCCATGCGTTGTGCTTCATTAAAAGCAATACCCCAGGGCGAATGAAATGCATTAGTAGCGATGGTAACAATATTCTGAAAAACTGTTGGCTTTAAGATTGACCATTCCAGTACCTGTTGTCCGCCGAGAGAACCGCCAATAATGGTGTGAACACTATCAATGTTAAGTTCCTGACGCAACAAATCGAATGCACGTACTGTATCTCTGTTGGTTATAGCAGGAAATGAATGATAAAAAGATTTTCCGGTTACAGGATTGATGGATAACGGACCTGTCGATCCATAACATCCACCTAATACATTGGCACAGATAATAAAATATTTTCTTGGATCGAAAAATTTTCCTTCCATGAAAAGATTGCCCCACCAGTCTGTGAAGTCTGAGCTGCCTGTTAAAGCATGGCAAACCCAAACAACATTATTACGATCAGCATTCAATTTACCAAGCGTAGTATACTTGAGCTGAAAGCCGGAAAGTGAACCTCCTGCCTCAAGCGTAAAGTTCTGTTGATAATGGTATGTGTGATCGTGTTTTTCCATAGTGCTCCTTGGTGGTGAGGGGCTTAATCCTTTCTTATTGATTACGATACAAGTTCTCCCTGATAAACTTTTGCAAAGGCCTGAGCAAAGTCTGCCTTGATGTCTTCGACATGCTCTATGCCTACTGATAAACGTAGTAAGCTTGGTAATACACCGGCTGCTATTTGTTCTTCATCACTTAATTGCTGATGCGTTGTTGCAGAAGGTTGAATGATTAATGTTTTTGCATCACCTACGTTAGCGAGGTGACTTACTAAATGAAGATTGTCAACAAACTTGGTTGTAAATTCTTTCGAACCTCTTAATGTGAAAGACAGCACAGCGCCAAAGCCGTTGCGTAAATATTTTTTAGCGAGCTTGTGGAAAGTGCTGCTTTCTAAGCCAGGATAATTCACACTTTCAACAAGCGAATGTTGTTCTAACCATTGTGCTAATGCTAATGCGTTATCAACGGAGCGTTGTACACGAAGCGAAAGCGTTTCGATTCCCTGGAGGAATAAAAATGAATTGAAAGGACTTAATGATGTTCCGAAATCACGAAGACCTTCTACGCGTGCACGTATGGCGAACGCAATGTTAGGTAAGCCCAGCGGATTCCCTTCACCAAACACTGCCCAGAATTTTAATCCATGATAACCTTCAGATGGCTCAGTGAACTGAGGGAATTTTCCATTACCCCAATTGTAATTTCCGCCATCAACAACAACGCCGCCGATAGAGTTGCCATGACCACCAATCCATTTCGTTGCTGAAGCTACAACAATGTGTGCACCATGTTCAAAAGGTCTGAAGAGATAACCAGCTGCACCAAACGTATTATCAACTACGATGGGCAGATCATATTTTTTTGCAAGACCAGCAAGGGCTTCAAAATCAGGAATATTAAATCCCGGGTTGCCAATAGTCTCGAGATAAAAAGCTTTTGTGTTTGAATCGATGAGTTTTTCAAATGCCTCAACTTTATCGCCTTCGGCAAAGCGGACTTCAACACCAAGACGTTTGAAGGCTACTTTAAACTGGTTGTATGTACCACCATAAATAAATGATGTTG
>DATCRE010000269.1:0-2177 GCA_036569145.1 Cyclobacteriaceae bacterium | reverse complement strand
AATAACAAACCTTGCTGTGAGTTGATTAGCGGCAATGCCCATCCAGTCAGCAACGTCTTGTTGATCACCCTGACCATTTCTTCCCCAGTCACCAAAGACTAAAAAATAAGTGGTGCCAGTTTCTTTTGTTAATCCTTCAATGCGTTTTTCCTCCAGACGTTTTTCAACGTGTGATTGGGCTACGGCATTTAGAATTGTGATAACCGTGCAAGCAATAAAAAACAATATCCCTGAAGGATTCATCATAAAATGAACCGATATGCTTTTAGAATGAAAAAGTAAAAAAGGGGGCAGTGGCCAAACCTCCACGCCCCCGGACTAACACCCTAACTAATAACCAGGATTTTGTGACAATTTTGAATTTACTTTTATGGCACTTGTAGGAATAGGAAATATCTCTTTGTTAGGATCACTATCTGTTTTGAATCCCCATGTGCCTTCATACTTACCAAAACGGATCATGTCATTTCTATGCCATCCTTCCCAGGCAAACTCACGGCAACGTTCTGCATATATATCATCAAGTGTAACAGAACCTAAATCGCCAGTTGTGGTTCGCTGAGCTCTTAACATGTTAACTAATGATAATGCAGTATGTCCCAGGGTCGCATTACCGCCACGTTGAATAGCTTCAGCCTTCATAAGAATAATATCTGAATAACGGAAAACAGGGATATCATTGTTCTGATTTCTGCTGGCTGATGTAGCATCTGGATAGAATTTGATGTTTCGATATCCCATATTCCAACCTACTTCATCATCACCACAATCAAATTGCTCTACCGATTGCCTCAGTGTAATATTCGGTACAAGATCTAACTGGAATGTATAGGATGTACCATCACCAGGATATGTAAATTTATCATATCCTGCCTTTGTAGTTGTAATCGTAAGTGGTGTAACGCCATCTGGAAGATATTGCAGACCTGTCAACCATTGTTTATTTCTAACATCGTTCACATCGTTGAAGTATGAATAGTATTCTGGCAATGTACTGGCAGGGCCTGCTGTTACATAAGGAATACTAAAATAATTATAGCCAGCTCCTGCTGCTACTTTACCCATAGAACGTGGCACGTCATAACGTGCTTTGTAATTTGCAGATCGCCCAATGTTACCAACCGATGTTGCATCAAAAGGTATTGCAAAAATAAATTCGTCTTTGCTTCCTGGAGATGTTGGTCCATTGGTTGGGTAGAACATCACAAGATAATTTGCCATAGATGCTATAGTAAATCTACCTGAACTGATGATGGCATCGCAAGCTGCAATACAATCATTATTTCTATCTGTTCCAGTGTAGTGTTCAGCGTTGATATACATTTTTGCCAATAAAGCCTGAGCTGTATAATACGTTGGACGTCCATAAACAGAAACATCATTTTTCTTTTTTAAATACGGTAAACAGGCATTAATCTCATCTTCAATGTAAGTAAACACCTCTGCTCTTGGAACTGTTGGATGTTGATATAATTCTCCATATTCTTTTACAACTGGTACATTACCGTAATTATCCATCAGCATAAAATATGCGAGAGCTTTTACCATCCTTATTTCGGCAAGGTTCGTATTTTTATAATCGCCTTCTGGCTCACTGGTTTCTAGAATTGACATGGTTTGGTTAGCCATACCAATAATAGTGGCTAACCATGTCCAATTGCCATTTACATAACCATTGTCCCGCGTCCAGCTATGATAGTGCATATCTTTGTTCTGCCCTCCATCGTACCAGTTACCTCCTCTTGCTGGCATAATGCCTTCATCCGTGCTATAACACTGCTGAAAGAAATACTCCGTGGCATAGTTTCCTCTCAATGCAGCATAGACTTGCCCAGAGGATGCAATAAATTGAGTGGAATCCTTCGGAAAAACATCCGGTGTTAATTGTGTGGTTATCGGCACATTTAAGTCCTGACATGCTGTCAACGCGCTCAAGATGAGCGCAGGAAAAATATATTTCGTTATCTTTTTCATAATCTAATGTTTAGGTGTGTTAATTAAAACGATACCTTCACTCCTAACAAGAAAGTACGGGTTTTAGGATAGAAGTTATTATAATCTACGCCGGGAGATGTTCCACCTTGATTTACTTCAGGGTCAACACCGTTAAATTTAGTAATTACAAAAAGGTTATTACCCGATGTATATACCCTAAGTGTTTTTACATACGCGCTTGT
>DATCRE010000268.1:0-8100 GCA_036569145.1 Cyclobacteriaceae bacterium | reverse complement strand
ATATGCACATGAGCATAGTACAATGGAACCTTGTAGCAACTGATCCCTGGTCGCAAAAGATTATTTATTTTTTAGAATACTTTATCAAGATATTTTCTTTTTATCTGGTACTACCCATGATGACAGCTAGCATGGCTTATTTATATTTTAGCCAGGAAGAAGTAGGCAGTGCTAAAAATTTAAAAGAATCAATTGCTAAATTTGGTATGCGATCTTCAAAAAATAACAGACGATGAAATATAACGTGATTCTTTTCATTGGGATGTTATTTACAAATGGCGTAGTGTACGCTCAGTATAACGACTCATCATACATCGAACAATCCAGTGAGTATGCTAATGAAGAAGAGGAAGCTCCGTATTATCCTCCCGTTGATCCGGAGAAAGTGTCTTCCAAAAATGGTTATGATATTGAACAGATTGATGTAAAAAAATTTGATCGTAAAAAGTGGGAAGGAATTATCGGCGATGAAAATTATTCAGAGGAGCAGCCTGTAACAAAGAAAAAAAAGAAACTGAATGGAGATTCAACATACTCAAAATCACCTACCGGTGATAAACGTGAACAAAACCTTTATGATGATGAATATGAAGAAGAGCCCGAAACCAATTCTTCTATAACGATAAGTCCAATAATCGCTCTTATTATCAAGATCGTTGTCTATACTTTTGTTATTGTCATCATTGCATACATTCTTTTCCTGATCATTAAAAACACATCTCTTAAATCCAAAGGAAAAATTTCAAAATCCAATTTACCGGATGATTCGACACACATTGAAGATATCAAAGAACTTGAAATCGATAGGCTCTTACGAGAGGCCATGACATCAGGAAACTATCGCCTGGTCATCAGAATATATTTTTTAGGGCTGCTTCAAAAACTTGATGAAGATGGTTTTATTGTATGGAAAAAAGATAAGACCAATCGTGATTATCTATCAGAGTTGTTTTCGAAGGAACATTATTATGAGGAAGTAAAAAGTCTGACAATTGCTTATGAACTCGTATGGTATGGTGATCATAATCTGCCAATACAAGCCTACGAGCAAATTATTTCTTCATTTAAGACTATTGATCAAACGCTAAAATCTTCAAGACCTCAGTGAAAAAAAATAATAATTTAATTATCATACTTTTCGCATGCCTGGGAGTTTTGCTTGTTCTTTATTTTACATTCAATAACCAAAATAAAAAACGATATCTATGGACTGAAACTTATAAATCGAACAGCAATCAACCTTATGGAACGCAGTTCATCCAAAAACTTTTAGCAAGCTACCGGCCCGGTCAGAAGTTTATTCTGAACGAAAAAAAACCATTGCATACGTTGTTAGATACTACAATTCTCACAACCAAAACCGATTATGTTTTTGTAGGGCAAGATATTTACCTCGATCATGCTGACAAAAAAGCATTGTTGAATTTTATTCATTCCGGAAATGATGCTTTCATAGCCACTGTTAATTTACCCTTTGATGTTATTGATTCTATCTTCACCTCAGAATGTGATAAAGAAATTTTTCTTGTACAAAATGACACATTAGCAGTAACGCTGAATTTTTATAATGCAAAGCTTAAAACCAGGAAAGGATTCTCTTACTCCTATCGTTTTGGAAAAGCTGATCAAAAATATTTTTGGAATACACTTAATCCAGAAATCTTTTGTGATTCAACTCAGTCCATCACACCGCTTGGATACATTAATCCAGACAAGGTAAACTTTTTCAGATTCTCCTTTGGAAAAGGTCACCTCTACATACACAGCAATCCGCTGGTCTTTACAAACTATTTTTTAGTACATCCAGATAAAGCAGAATATGCATCAAGCGTATTTTCTCATTTGCATGGAGAATCAATTATTTGGGATGAATTTAGCAAGTCAGCATTTACAGCAAAAAATAATGCTCCTGAAATCAGTCCCTTGTCATACATTCTTCAGCATGAAAGCCTAAGGTATGCGTGGTGGCTTATGTTGGCCAGTGCTATACTTTATACAGTGTTCACTGCAAAAAGAAAACAACGCGTGATTCCTGTTCTTGAAACAAAAACCAATACCTCACTTGAATTTGTAAATATGATATCTGTGCTTCACTTTCAGGGCGGTAATCCTAAAGACATAGCGCGAAAGAAGGTAAGATATTTTCTGTATTTTATAAAAGTAAAATATGGTATACATACTCAAAGTCTTACTGAAGGACATCTGAATCGGCTTGCTGAAAAATCGAAGGTAAACTTAGCCGATCTGAAATTGATATTAGATGAATTCAATTATGTAGAACATCAACCTTACTATAATCAGGACAGGTTGATTGACCTATATAACGCACTTGAAAAATTTTATGAACATTGTAAATAGAATACAAACAGATATGGAAGATCTACAGGAAAACCAACAGCAACAGATAGAATTGCAAAGTGCTCTTCAACCGGGCATTGACCTGCTCAATCAACGGGTTATGCAAATAAAAAAGGAAATCGGAAAAGTTGTCGTTGGACAGGAGACAATCATTGATTTGTTACTGGCTGGAATTTTTACCGGTGGTCATATTCTATTGGAAGGTGTTCCTGGTATTGCAAAAACACTTACTGCTAAATTAGTTGCAAAGGCTGTTTCTGTGAGTTTCTCCAGAATTCAATTCACACCAGATCTGATGCCTACCGATGTAACAGGAACAACAGTGTTTAATGTAAAAACGTCGGAGTTTAGTTTTAGTAAGGGACCTGTGTTTGCAAATCTGGTGCTTATCGATGAAATAAACCGCGCTCCTGCAAAAACACAATCTTCACTTTTTGAGGTGATGGAAGAAAGACAAATCACCATGGATGGAACTACGTACCCAATGGACTTTCCTTTTCTTGTAATCGCTACACAAAACCCGATTGAACAAGAGGGAACTTATCGTTTACCTGAAGCTCAGCTCGATCGTTTTTTGTTCCGACTCAAGCTTGGCTATCCTGCACTTGATCATGAAATAGAAATTTTGAAAAAATTCAGAGACGATTTCAGTTCAAAAATTCTTGATAACGTTCAACCTGTTATTTCAAGACAAGATCTAAAAGATTGCCAGGAGCTGATTGAAAAAATTCATATCAAAGATGAAATTCTTGTTTACATAGCAAAGCTGATCGATAGTACACGTAACAATGGTGATCTGGTTCTGGGCGCATCTCCCCGCGCCTCCCTGGCCATTATGCGTGCAGCTAAAGCTATTGCCGCCATGAGTGGCCGCGACTTTGTAACACCTGATGATGTTAAATATGTAGTTCATCCTGTATTAAATCACAGAATTATGCTCACGGCTGAACGTGAAATGGAAGGTATTGAAACGGAAGATGTAATTAAGGAACTCACAGAACGCATCGAGATACCGCGCTAATGAAACTGATCAGAAATCTTTTCCTTACTAATCGCTTTTTTTATGGTGCATCATTGCTCATTGTCGCAATGATACTCTCCTATCCTTTTCCTTTTCTATTGCCATTTGCAAAAACAGGATGCATACTGTATGCCTTAATTATTGCAATTGATTTAATATTACTATTCAACAAAACCATTAACATTGAAATAAAAAGAAAAGCACCATCGGTTCTTTCATTAGGTGATTCTAACACCATTACACTTTCGTTATTAAACCGATCTGGTCTTAAATTAAGTGCTGAACTTATTGACGAGTTACCTGAGCAACTTCAGATAAGAAACTTCACCCGAAAGATTGAGCTTGCTCCTAATATTATAAATGAGCAAACCTATTCCATTCAGCCATTAACTCGTGGTGAATACATTTTTGGAAATGTCCATTTATTTGTGAGTTCAACAATCGGGTTAATCAGTCGACGAATAAGCAATGATCAAAATACGACACTGCCTGTGTATCCTTCGATCATTCAAATGAAAAAGTATGAGATCAAAACTTTTGCGCGCACCGCTACAGAATATGGTGTGAAGAAAGTGAGACGTATTGGTCACAGCTACGAATTCGAACACATTAAACAATACCTGCGCGGCGACGATTACCGAAGCATTAACTGGAAGGCCACGAGCAGGCGAGGTCACCTGATGGTTAATCAATATGAAGACGAAAAATCTCAACAGGTTTATTGCATCGTTGATAAGAGCAGGGTAATGCACATGCCTTTTAACGGTCTTAGTTTATTTGACTATGCCGTCAATGCTTCGTTAGTTATTTCTAATATCGTACTAGGGAAACAAGATAAGGCAGGTTTAATCACTTTTGCTGAAACTCCTAAAGCGCTTGTAAAAGCTGAACGCGGTAAGTTTCAGCTTAAAAAAATCATGGAGACTCTGTATAAAGAAAAAGAAGGAAACGTTGAGGCAAATTACGAAAGCATGTATATGGCAGTTCGGAAATTTGTTAACGGAAGATGTCTTCTGTTTCTGTATACTAACTTTGAAAGTGTCTATGCCTTGCACAGAGTATTGCCACAATTACGAAAACTTAATGATCAGCATTTACTTGTTGTGATCTTTTTCGAAAATACAGAGATAACAACACATACTTCAGCTCATGTAGAAACTATTGAAGACATCTACACCCAGGCAACTGCTGAGCACTATACACTGACTAAAATTCAATTGATACAGGAGTTAAAGCAATACGGAATCATGAGCATATTAACAAAACCTGAACATCTCACCGTATCCGCGATAAATAAATATTTGGAATTGAAGTCAAGGGGAATGATTTGATTCGTACAAAAATATAGTACTGTTGAGCACTAGAGCTTTTTCAGTGGCCTGTTATTATCTCCTACCCGCTCGAATATTATTAGCTACACCACTTCATTAAAAGCCATTTACGATAGCTATCTTTTTATAGATCACCGAACCTTTAACAGTTCCAATTTTAACAAAGTAAATTCCGTTTGCAAGCGAACTGACGTCAACCTGTTGAGATACTCTTAAGTCTTGAGCGAGTTTTCCGTTTAAAACGGTTACTCCACGCTGATCAACAAGTTCCCATGTGTATGACTTATCAAGTCTAACGTCTGAACCAAAGAAGAGCGTATTCTTTGCTGGATTAGGATAGACCTCGATCTCATTAATTTCACCCTGTCTTGGATCTTCTGATAAACCTGTAACAACAGGGCCGACCATTTTATTCAATTTTATTTTGATTGCCTGGTGAATCATTCGTGACATTCCTGAATTCGTATCGAACGAATTATTCTGCACAAACACTACAAGATATAATGAGTCAGGTGTCGTGATATGGACATCAATAGTATAATCAATATTCACTGTTTCTTGTGGTCGTGAGATGTTCCATGGCCCCTGAAGAATATAACCTGCATTTGTAGGAAGTAGTTTCTTAACGACATTATGTAA
Source organism: Cyclobacteriaceae bacterium (assembly GCA_036569145.1). GTDB lineage: Bacteria > Bacteroidota > Bacteroidia > Cytophagales > Cyclobacteriaceae > DATCRE01. The sequence continues at coordinate 2,751 of DATCRE010000268.1, read as the reverse complement.
TGGCCCTATGTTTCCTTCAACAAGTGCTGTGTATACCACAACAGAATTATCAAGTGTATCCAGGCTATCGAGATATGTTATGCCGATCGATGCCTTTAATCGATTCATCGTACTTCCTGAAGGATCGACTTGAATATCGAATAAAGGATCTTCAAGCGCTCTTCTGTCAAATTCCTCGTGCGTAAAGTAGGTCAGATCGCCATTAAAATCAGCATCGAAGTAAGATCCTGTAATACCATCCATAATTGAATATGGTGGTTTATTCACGCCATAATTCATAGCTCTTACCCTACTATCATACGGATTTACCATGTTGACTGTATCGGTATTATTTGGAATATCTAAATGGTATTCAATCTTGAAGAAATCAGATTTCGCTTTCGCAGGAGCAAGCGTAGTCTGATCGTCATACAGTTTATCAATTTTTTCAGAATCACTAATGTCAGCGTTGTTCACAAAATGCTCAACCAATACAGTGCGTTTCTTTTCTCCTACGTAAATATTATCAAACGCAAATCCATTCAACACTCTTCCCTTCGGGTTATCGTTGTTACTTGCAAATGCTATTCGCAGTACTACCTTATCGCGATCCATTTGTGGTATCTTATCCAGGTTATAACGTGCATTAATCCAATTTGTAAGTGAATCTGACCATGCGAAATTATCCTGATCACCAGGCTGACTCAGTAGATCTCGTTGTGTATACCAGTTAATACCAGCGCCCTGTGCATCCCCTATTGTTTCCCACGTTGCTCCTCCATCCAACGAATACTGTACAACAGCACCATCAAATCCGATCTGCGTATCTGCCCAATAATCTAATGAAATCATGGGACGTTCAAGTGCCGTCAGATCGAGGCAAGGACCAACGACATAAGAATTCTCATTCTCGTAATAACTGCTTCCATCGAGTGCAGCGTTTTTATTTCCTCCTGTCCACCATGCATTCGTACCAGAGTTTGCTGTATTAATACGATCTCCCGTTGGTGCGCCAAATGTCCAGCTCACCAGCGTATCATTAACTGTATTTGACACAGCGAACCATGTACCTGAGCCATTCTCAAAATTGTTAAAGTAAGCACTTGTTGGTAATGGAGTTGTGAAATCCAGGATAACTACTCTTTTTGAAAGCGTGTCAATACATCCTGCATTAGTACCCACCCAAAGTTTAACTCGGTAAGCTTTAAAATTCTGGAAAGTATGCTGCGGATCACTCCACACGCCGGATGTTCTTCCTGAATGTTCTCCCGGAGGAATAACTTTGGCTGCTGAAGAAATTCCTAATGTATCTCCATCTCTGAAATCCCATCCATACTTGTCAATAGTTCCAAATGCTGATGTGGACTTATTGATAAATTTCGTTGTATCACCTCGACAAAATGACGACCATGTAAAATCAGGATTGGGCTTAACACCGATAATAATGTTCTTGGATGCCGAATTTGAACAACCCTGATCTGTTGTAACTTTTAATTGAACATTATGAGTACCTGCATTTGAATATGAATAAAACGGCTCTTTGATTGGCCCGTTACTTCCATTTAAATCTTCGCCATATAACCAGTTCCAATTTACAATATTACCACCAGATAAATTATTAGGTATGTAAGAAGACTCGCTAAATTGAACAGCATTATCAATACAATTATTACCAACATCAATCACAGCGAGCGGTGCAGATAAAACCACAATGTCCTTTATGATTGTATTAGTCGCACCGAATTCATTGGTATATGTATACTTAATTGTATAATTCCCAGCCAACAATCCATTGGTTTTAATTAACCAGCTATCTGAGCTTGGATCGTAACTTAATCTTGGAATAAGCACAGCACTCACAGCAGTAAAACCTGTAGGCGACTGATGCTTTGAATCATTGTGTTTTGGAGTACCTATTAGCTGTACTACTCCCTGGTTAGCACAAACTAACGGATAACCATTAGCATCTCGTTTAAATATTACAGTACCTGCTGAATCAGCCACATCAAAGTCTACACTGGTAACAGGATTTACAATGGTATTTGCTGTTGTTACTCCAACGCAACTCTTATTATCCGTAAATGTAAATGTAATCGTGATAAGACCTGTGCCTGAAGTTGCAGGATCAAACTGACTTGTTCCTGCAAGGATGCCGGGCCCTGTGAACACACCTGTGCCACCACTGCTATTTGATGAGAAGCCTACCAGTGTTACAACAGGATCATTCTCGGCATAGATTGGCTGTAATCCAACAATCTGAGGTTGTGGTAATTTATTAATTTTAAACGTGACCTGATCTAAAACCGGATTACATGGGCCTGAGGCTCCACTGCCATCAGGATCATTCGTAGTTAATGTTAATGTTACTGTTCCTGCAGCAATATCCGCCGCTGTTAAAGTGTATGTTGATAATGGATCATGAATATTTGAGAATTGACTGGCACCACTGCCACCTGTCCACGTTACTGTAGATGTTGCACCACTATACGATCCATTCAACTGAACAATTTTATCTTCACAAACTTCAAAATCAGTACCAGCATTAACTTGTGCAGCTTGATTAATAGTTACACCAAGATCAGCAAACTCTGCTACACATAAACCTGAACCATCAGGATCATTTGTAGTCAGTCTGAAGTTTACAGTATTTGTCACATCTGTTGGATCAGGAAAATATGATGCTGTTACATTAAGGCCTGTAACACTACTCACCGTTAATGTTCCTGCACCTGATAGCAACGTCCATGAGCCCGAAGAAGCACTGCCACTCAA
>DATCRE010000267.1:0-4534 GCA_036569145.1 Cyclobacteriaceae bacterium | reverse complement strand
GAATTGCATAGCTTTATATCCTAACGCTTTTGCAATCTCCAATGAATGTTCACACAGTGCGCTCCCCACCCCTTTTCCTCGTACATCCGGATGAACCATGTAACCACAATTGGCAATGTGAGAACCTAAATCTATCTGGTTAGGTTTGATGAAATAAGTCCCGATTATTTTACTCTTCTCTTCGGCAACAAATGTTTTCATATAAGGAGCAAACCAGAGCTTAGACAAATCTTCCCTTTTAGTATTGGGATCGAAGACGTACGTGTCTCCACTCTTAATAACATTGGAAAATATTTCCCAAATGGAATCGTAATCCTGACGAGTTGCTTCTCTTATTTTTAGTTGATTAGTCATTAGTTATCAAGGTAGTGAAAAATGATGAACAGAAAACTCTTGCTCCTCACTAGAGCATACATGTCCACAATAACCTGGGATCAATAATGGATGAAAGTGACCAGACAAATTCGTGCCTTGTATTATACCTATACGCCCGTTGACTTGTATTTTATTTAGAGGTATTTGCAATCCAAATCCGTAAGCTTTAGATAAACTCTCCTTTTTAGTCCATAGATCAAAGAATGTTTTTTCAGGTTCGTTTGAACGACACAAAAGAGTCCATTCATCTGACGAAAAGCTATCTTCATACTCAAGCCATCTGATTGGCGTGGTTTCTTCTATGTCAATACCAACTACACCACTATTTGCTAAAACGGCTACTACTTTGTTACCGGAATGAGAGATATTGAAATCGATCGAGGAACCTGGAAGTATCCACTTACCATAAGTATTTCTACTTAGATTAGCCAGACAGACTCTATCTATTCCATGCTCCAATAACATCTGCTGAATCATGAAATGCCCCATGGCACTGGCTAAAATCTCTTTCTCATTACGAATGTCATCAGGTTTCCAGAATGCTGCTACTAACCGGTCAGTAACGTACTTCAATATGCTTGTATTCTTTCCATCCTGGAGTGTTGTAATAAAAACCTTCGTCATCGATTTAGAAGCAGGAATGAATAGTATGCAACGTATTTCTGTATATGTTTCGTCACTGCTCTCATAACGATTATTATATAATATTAATTTTTCTTATGAACGTAATATTTTTATTTTTTCTAAAACTTAAATATTGAAATAATAAGTAATATTGGATTCGATAAACCAACATTATAAAATTATGAAAAAGGAATTAACCCGCCCCAATGGAAAAGAAATTTACGTCACACTTACTTTTGAGAAGGATGACAATTTAATTTATGTTGATTGGAATGGCTTCCTCACCGTAGATATGGTGAAATCAGGATCAGAAGAATTATTAAAATTAATTATTCAGACCAAAGCCAATAAAGTGCTGGTTGATAATCGTAAAGTATCTGGTCCATGGCAGGCAGCCAATGAATGGTACCAGACAGATTGGAATCCACGTGCAGCAAAAGAAGGCCTTACCGATATGGCCGTAATCATGTCGGATAACATCTTTACACAGTTATCACTTCAAGGTTTCACAAAAGTAACACAAGGTGTGTACACCGTGTGTGTATTCAACGGTGAACCTCAGGCAAGAACCTGGCTCAAAGGACAAAGTGTTCTTGCTAAATAAATCGGACATTCTCCATTCCATCTCCCTTCTCTTTCATGAGAAGGGAGATGTTTCTAATTCTTTTTCCAGGTAACTACAAAAATAATCTCCTTACCATTTGCCTGAATAGGAGGTGTAGTTAAAATCAAGTACTCACCATTAATTTGCCCATATCTGATTTCCTGGTGCCCAACCCAATTTGGAAAGAGACTTCCTTCAACAATATGAATAATCTCGCCCGGAGAATTCTCATAATATTTACCATAATAAGCTGCGTAGCTTAGATAAGCATCCTGAACTTCTTCCAGGCTGCCATCGGTCAGTGATTCAGAAAGAAAATTAGAACGCTCAGCTTTCATCAGCTGAGCATTCATATAACCACTTGCACCGTACATCAGAATGCCCTGCGGGTCATCGCCAAAAAAATCAATATATTGGTCATCTTCTCCTTTATATTTCCATGATACAAGTTTCCAGGTACCAATAATTTTTTCCTTTATAGATTCATTCATGTGTATTCAAATTCAGTTTAGCCAGGTTATTTCTCAAAGTGTTAACTTCGCTTTATCCTTCATTGTAATGAGCTTTAGTGTGCTTGCTTCTTGTTGAATGAGGCGTGCAACAAATTCACCATCATGCTGAATGTAACGATGACCTCCATGACGTGAAAGCAGATTGAAAGATGATGTTGTCTCCTTTCTCCACTGTTCAATTTGATCACGTTTCACCCTTTCATCCTCATCACCATGAATAGCAATAATCGGAATAGAGAGAGGTTCTTCCATTACATATTCATAATCATACAGGAACTGCAAATCTGCTCTCAGAATGTTGATTAAAAGACTCTGCATTTCGGTGTTGCCAATATTATTGATATGCAAATGAGGATACTGATGTACCAGTTCATCATCAGACAATGTGTAATCAACCTGGCTTTTTGTGTAAGCATTCAATCCAGAAGTGGAAGAAATAAATAGCATTTGCGGAAGTTGAACTTTTGCTCTGCGCAATTCACGAATGATCTCAAAAGCAACCATCCCTCCCATACTATGTCCAAGGAAAAAATAGGGCTTGTTGAGTAATGGACTCAGCGCTGGTATGATATCACACAGCAATTCTTTGTGATTCACATAAGGAACTTCTTCCAGTCTGCGACCTCTGCCTGGCATTTCAATTAGTACCAACTCGATCTGTGACTGATGAAGATATTTTTCCCATCCATCAAAGAGCGATGCGCTTCCTCCCGCATCATGAAAACAAAATAACCGTAAGGCAGCATTTGGGTTTGGTTCGGGAATAACAAACCATGCATTGTTAATGTTATCTGTTTGCTTGTTGTCTGATAACTGATGCCCACTGGTTAATTCATTGTTTAAATAAACAGCGTATTCCTGGATATTAGGATGCAGCCAGAATTTGCCTACTGGCAATTTCAAAGACACTTCTTTCTCAATTTGATTACGTAACTGCACAGCCATTAGCGAATCAACTCCCATACCTTTAAACGTCATGGTACGTTTTACCCGATTGGGAGATATTTTAATGATTCTCGCCACATGATAAGAGATCATCTGTTCGAGTGCTTCCAGCTTTTCCAATTCTGATATTCCCGATGCATATATCTCCAGAAACTCAGACGTTGTTTTTTTATTTCCAGGTTTACTTTTCGTTGGAATCTTGCTCTCGATTACACCTTCCAGCCCGGTAATATTCATGACCTCTGTGTTATCATGATTGGCAATAGTTATATCTGCACTGAAACTCCAGGTGGTTCCATCCTTTTGCTGCAAAGTTTGGAAAACAAGAAGTCCTCTCAACTCGCGACCATAGTTCACTTCTCCATTCAACACCAGGTTTCCTATTTTCAAAAACTTTACATCGAGAAAATTCCCTTCTTTCAAAAGCGAAGTCAGTTGAACAAAAACTGGTTGAAAGAAACTGCTGATTACTGCGGGATGAATTTTGTATTTATCAGAAGTCAGGCGGATTTGATTATCGGGTTTAATCGAAAACAAAACATTGGGTAGCGGACGAGCTCCAGTTCGGTCTAATCCGGTTAGTTGTTGAAATTGTTTACCGTAATTCTGGCCGATAGAACAAAGTAAGTCATAATAGCTTCCTCCATCTGTATAAGCAGGGGCATGGTATTCTATTTTCTCAAACACTTTTTTTAGCGACGTTTCAGTGACGGAGCTAACTATGATTCCTTCTGCTAATAAATCCCATCCCGAATCGTTTCTTTTAAAAATATGAACATTGCCTGTTTGATTTTCAAACTGAGTTAATTTTACCTGGATATTCACTGTCTTATTTTCTGACAAGGTCAGGTAGTGAGTGAATTTTAAATCATCAATCCGGAGCGGTAAATCATTTCCAAAAATTTCACTTACGGCTTCCAGTATAATTTCAATATAACAGGATATTGGAAGTTCAATATTATCAAGAATAATGTGATCACGAAGGAAAGGAAACTTATTAAGGCTAACGGAAGACTCCCAATAATGAATATTAGAAGCGATAGCCAGATCAATTTTATCACCCAACAACGGAAACTGAGCGGAAGACTCTTTTGCAGTCTCCAACTCACCGGAAAGATCTTCAAGTTCAAAGCGCTCCCGTTGAAACGGGTATGAAGGAAGATCAACGTGTGAGATTTCGCGTGTTCCAAAAAATGTACTCCAAGGAACGGAGTAGCCCATGTTGTAAAGCTCCCTGAGATTTTTCATCATCTCTTCTCTCTCCGGTTTTTCACGATATAAAGATGCAATCGTAGTAATCTTATGCTTCTGAAACTCGGCACACTCATTTACTGCATTGACTAATACGGGATGAGAATTTATTTCAATAAATATCGTGTGTTGATCATTGAGTAATTTTTCAATGACTGATGCAAATTGCACCATTCCCCTGAGATTATTTACCCAGTACTCAGCTCCCATATCTGTTCCGTCC
>DATCRE010000266.1:0-3301 GCA_036569145.1 Cyclobacteriaceae bacterium | reverse complement strand
TCGTTAGAGGAAGTTGAAGCTTCAACGCACCACTCTTAAATTACTTGTCAATCGTTCTTTTTGATATTGAGATAACATTGAGTATAAATACGGACACACCTCTCTGTATTATCTTCTGCAATCCTTAAAGCGTTTTTTTTGACCTTTGAGTTTTCAAATTCACTTAAAAGTCGAAGAACTATCCAATGATTTTTTTTTATCGTCAGATTAACTCTCTTAATATACTTATAGCACTCTGTCTTTTTACCTCCATTGTATTAACTGTGCAGGTAATTGGTAATAAACAAAAGCTTGTACGGCACAGTGTGGCAGCATTAGGTGCTAAAAACGTGATGAGAGCAAGCTATGGCATACTCTATGCCGGTTTAAGCGATGTAGACAAAGATGTTCGGGGGTTGGCGGTATCGCAAAGCAAAGTTTATGAGGAATATTTTTTAGCTTCTAAGAATCGGTCTAAGCAATCCATAGACACATTGCGCCAATACATTCTGCAACAGAAGGCAACCTTTCCTGATTTCTCTCTGCGCCTGGATTCTGCTGGTATGATGACTAACGTGTTGCAAGATTCATTAGCGTCATATTACAAATTCTGTGATTTGATTGTTGATCAGATTTATTTAAATAATACTGAGGCCGTCAAAACTATGATAGGATTCGATCGAGGCATGAATCCCTGGAGGACGTGGCAAAAACTTGATATTTACTTAGCTAAGTTAGAAGCTGATTTGGAAAAGAAAACATACGATGAATATGGGCAATCTAACCTGATAATAACTACTTTAATTGGGATAGTCTTATTTCTATGCATACCTACTGGAATCCTGATACGCAGAAAGATATTATCAGCTGAAAGAGCCCGAAAAGAGATGATAGGCAGATTGGAGCAAACCAATCGCGATTATTTATATAACAATCAAAGCGAACAGCAAGACCATGCCAATAGCGAAACCACTATTAATGAAACTATAGTTGGACTAAAAGAAGCATCAAAATTTGTGACAGCCTTATCCGAAAACAATTTCCAGGAAATTTGGTCTGGATTTACAGAAGATGCCAGACAAGCTAATGCCAATACATTGGCAGGGCAGTTGCACAAGCTACGCGAGAGTTTGATCACATCTAAAAATGATGAAGCCAGGCGAAATTGGTCAAACGAAGGACTAGCTAAATTTTCACTGCTGGTAAGAAACTACCAGCACTCCATAGAAGAGTTATCTTTTGAAGTAATCAAGTTTTTAGTCAAGTACGTAAATGCTAATCAAGGTGGCCTTTTCCTTGTCAAGCTCAGCGAAGAATGTTTAGAATTAACCGGATGTTATGCTTACAATCGCAAAAAATTCCTTTCAAAAAAAATTAATTTTGGTGAGGGCCTGGTGGGGCAAGCATTTCTTGAAAAGGAAAAAATAGAGCTAACAGAAGTATCTCCAAATTATATGCAAATAACTTCAGGGCTTGGTGAAGCTACTCCCGGTTATTTGATTATTATACCATTTGTTTATAATGATGCCGTTGAAGCTGTGATAGAAGTAGCCTGTTTCAAACGACTAGATATAGCCGAGATTCAATTTCTGGAAAAAGCTGGTGAAATAGTAGGTTCAGCTATAAATAGTGTGCGTGCATCGCTATCGATCCATCGGGCGTTTGAAGAGGGTCAGCTAAAAACAGAAGCATTGCGCTCTCAGGAAGAAGAGATGAGGCAGAATATGGAAGAGTTGAGCTCTACCCAGGAGGAAATGATGCGCAAAGAACTGGAATATGTGAGGCAAATAAATGATTTGGAACGTAGGCTTCAGATCAATGTTTCGACTAACAACCTGTAAGCTTTACTCCTCATTAACTGCTAAATTTCGTAACACCACTGTAACAAAAACGTGGTTCCATATCCGAACCGTTTACTGGCAAGAAATCCTGTGCATTTTTATAAAATCGAACGCCAATCTTATAAGAAAATGCAACTAGATTAGTATTCCTGAGTCACTTTTGCGCTCATGGCCGTAGAGGCTATGATTCACTAAAACAGGATTATATGAAATTCACATCCACAGAAAAGATTATTGTTGCAGCATTTGCACTGGCATGTTTTGCATTGCATTTTTTTGTTAACCTCACCGGAGCCTATGGCTTTTTCAGAGATGAGCTTTACTATATAGCGTGCAGCAATCACCTGGCCTGGGGCTACGTCGATCAGCCTCCTTTTTCATTGTTCTTACTTAAGCTGAGCAGATTGGTTTTTGGAGACAGCCTCACTGCTATCCGCCTTATACCGGCACTTACACACGCACTTACGATAGTTTTAGCAGCCATGATTGTAAAGGAAATGAATGGAAAAGCGCTTGCTGTTTTCATTGCCTGCCTCGCCATCATGGTATCTATTATTCACCTGGGAATGAGCGCCATATACTCCATGAATTCTATTGATATTTTAATCTGGGCATTTTCATTTTATCTCATTCTCAGAATCATTAACACACAAGAGAGCAAGTTATGGATCTGGCTCGGCATTGTACTTGGAATTGGATTGCTCAATAAAATAAGCATCCTGTTTCTCGGCTCGGGTATTTTTGTTGGCTTTCTAATGATGGATAGAAAATGGTTCACTACACGCTGGCCATACATCGCCGGACTATTGGCATTTGCAATCTTTCTGCCGTACATCATCTGGAATCTGAATCATGATCTTGCTCACTTGGAATTTATTCACAACGCATCGGCTGGAAAATACTCAGGCCGCACCAGGTTTGATTTTATAAAAGAACAATTGCTCTATCTGAATCCGTTAAACGCACCCATCTGGCTTACAGGAATTGCCGTTCTATTCTTTTACAAACCACTACAAAAATTCAGACTTCTGGGATGGATTTTTTTTACAGCCTTCGTTATTCTTATCGTTAACCGAACCAGCAAGGGCGAGTACCTCGCTCCTGCTTACATTATATTATTTGCGTCCGCTGGTGTTTTTATTGAACAAGTATTTACAAAACCTGCGCTCAAATGGATTACGTATTCTTATCTGCTGATACTTTTTATTTGTTCGATCTTCTTGCTTCCCCTTGTTTTACCAATACTTCCCGTTGAAGAATACATTCGTTACTCAGAAGCTATTGGCAACAAGCCAAGCTCAAGCGAAAACAAAGAACTTTCAGAACTCCCTCAATTTTATGCGGATATGTTTGGCTGGAAAGAAAAGGCTCGCGACGTTGCCAACGTATATAACTCGCTAAGTGCTGAAGACAAAGCGCGGTGCACTATATTTTCAAATAACTATGGACGTAATGGTGCGATGGATTTCTTTGGTAAGGAA
>DATCRE010000265.1:0-4214 GCA_036569145.1 Cyclobacteriaceae bacterium | reverse complement strand
AATACGAATCAGGATTTTCTTTCCTTCAATCGGCGCTACGTTATTTTCTGCTATGTTAAATTCAATTTTCAGTTTGCCAACCTGCCTGTTTTTAAAAGGTGATTCACGTTCCTTACCACGATCATTAACAGCCAGTATTTTGATATTTTCAGCTTTGAGTTGAGAAGCGATGGCTACTTTAGTGGCAAGTTCGTCTTTGGTAACTGCGAGTCTGTTGATGGAATCACCCAACTGATTTTTTTCAGTTTTGAGTGATTTATTCTGTGTTAACAATTCTTTGTTTACTGATTTTAATTTTTCAATCTCCTCGTCCTTATTTTTCAAAAGTTGTTCATAGCCTTCAACTTTATCTTTCAGATCTTTGATAACTTTTCCATTGGCACGTTTGGTGCGTTTTAGCTCTGTTTCTATTTCAGCTTTTGCTTTCTCTAGGTCTGCAACGTTTCCTCCCAGCTTTTGAACCTCGGCAATCTTCTGATCAAGCTCATCTTTAATTTCAGTAAGTCGTTGTGTGGTTGATGCCAACTCTTGCTCCGTTGAAGCAATCTTTTCACCCTGCTCTTTTATTTCTTTTGAATCCAGATACCACTTTACACCCTGTATTAAAATGATAACCAGCAGTAATCCAATGATGATAGTACTTTTGTTATTTGCTTTTGGAGCTGGAGATAATGAAGGATTTTGAGTTGTTTCGTTTTCAGCCATAATCAGGAAAGAGTTGAACAAAAGTAAGTTATATTAAATTGTATTTCAATAATCAACGTTGCAATACAACGTGTTGTTTGTTTAGTGATGGATCAAAAAATACAAGACCACAACGATAAAGGTCTATTGTTGTGTACACCAGGTTATGCTTTTTAATTTCGTTCCAGGCCTTTTCCATTTCTGGTGAAAAATAAATGTCATCCAGGATAATAACACTTTGACTATGTGTTTTCTTCGCCAACCAATCGAAATATCTTTTTGTTGGTTCATATCGGTGGTTAGCATCAATAAAAGCTACATCAATTTTGCCAGTTGATTGTATGAAAGCTGGCAGTGTGTTTTCTATGTTTCCGAGTAAAAGATTAATGTTCGTTGCTTTAGCAAATTCGAAAGTAAGTGTTGCAATATCGCCTATGGCTGATGAGCCTTCGAAGGTAGTAACGCGTGCTTTTTTACCGGATGCCAGGTAGAGTGTGTTAACGCCTAATGATGTTCCCAGTTCAACAACATTTTTGGCGTTATAGTGATCAATTATTTTACTGTAAAGTATACTGAGTGACTGAGGTGAAAGACTCGTTTTAGCAATCTCGCTGATTTTTCTCACGTTTCCTGTTAAAGCGGATGAACCACTCCCCAAATCATCAACCGTTATAACCCTTTCATTCCCGAGTAGTTTTTTCCGAAGTTGTTCAATCTCTCGATACTCGTTCAGATCCGGTTTTGGTTTTATTATCCTGGTAAAGAAATCATATAGAAAAGGAGAGTGTAAGGAATGTTGATCGACTGCATCAAGCCAGTAGCTGATGTATTTCTTAATCCTGAAAAAAGTGTGCACGTAGTAAGGAGGATTTGTTTAACGCAACGTCAGACTTAGTTTAGTCTGATAGGGGCAATCATGGTGAATTCTGGAATGATGACTTCCATTTTAAGTCCATCGACTACGCGTTCCATTTGATATGTGCCCATCATCTTGCCTAAGCCAGATTTAAGGTTACATCCTGAAACATATTGATGTGTTTGACCGGGCTCCAGCACGGGTTGTTGACCAACAACACCTTCGCCTTCAACTTCTCTTGAAGTGAAGCCTGCATCAAAAATATGCCAATGCCTGCGCATTAGCTGAATGGTATTTTCACTCTGGTTTTCAATAGTAATTCTGTAGGTAAAAACATAGTGATACTGGCTCGGACTTGAGTATGCCGGCTGGTATTCGGTCTCTACCGTTACTTTAATACCTTGGGTGATTTCGGTTACCATTGGAATCAAAAATATCAATTTTTTGGAATTTGAAACGGTTTTAATTGATTCATTTATCAATTGATTGAAAATCATGGTCTTTCATTTTAATTTTTTTAGTCAGAATGCCGTTTTTTGATCATTTTTAAATAAATCGCCATCTGATTTGTAAAAAATATGACCGTTAAAATTGCCGATTCCTGGAAGTCCAGGCTTAATGCCGAGTTTGATAAACCCTACTTTGGTCAGTTGATTAATTTTGTAAAAAGCGAGTATCAGACACATACAGTTTATCCTCCCGGAAAGGAGATTTTTCGCGCTTTTGATAAATGTAATTTTGATGATGTCAAAGTTGTCATCATCGGGCAAGATCCATATCACGGCCCGGGACAGGCAAATGGTTTATGTTTTTCTGTTCGTGACGGAGTTCGTATGCCACCATCATTGGTAAATATCTTTAAAGAGATTCAACAGGATCTTGGTAAACCAATTCCTACATCTGGTGATTTGGAACGATGGGCTAATCAAGGTGTTTTGTTATTGAACGCAACGCTTACAGTACGTGCATCCTCCGCGGGCTCTCATCAGAACAAAGGTTGGGAAACTTTTACGGATGCAGTCATCCAAACTATTTCGAATGAACGCGAGAATGTTGTGTTTTTACTTTGGGGTGCGTATGCTCAGAAGAAAGGAGAGATTATTGATCGCAAGAAACATCTCGTGCTAATGTCCGCACATCCGTCACCTTTCTCTGCTGATCGTGGCTTCTTCGGCTGCAAGCATTTTAGCAAAGCCAACGAGTATCTGAAAAGCAAGGGGCTGAAAGAAATTGATTGGTGAGTTGTTGGAAATAGTTCAAGGTTTCAGGTTCAAAGTTGCTTGCACAGGCAACTTTGAACCTGAAACCTTGAACTGATCTGATAACTATTTAATAAGCTTAAAGAATCTGTTCCAACGAACCTTGTGCACAAGGCCGGAATTATTATCAAGAGATAGCCAGATAAAGAATGCTTTTCCTACCACGTGATCTTCAGGCACAAAACCCCAGAAACGTGAATCAAGTGAGTTGTGACGGTTATCGCCCATCATGAAATAGTAATTCTGTTTGAAGGTGTATTGCGTCACTTCTTTACCATCAATAATAAGTTTTCCTCCTTCAATTTTAACATCATCATTGTGATCGTATAACTTGATGGTGTTTCCATAAATAGCCAACGTTGAATCATTGATGCTGATCGTAGCGCCTTCTTTTGGTATCCATAACGGGCCAAAGTTATCTGTAGACCAGTTAACATACTTTTTATCATCAGATGAAGGGCTCCATCCATTGTATGAAGAGTACGGGAAATTTCCTTCGTCAGGGTTTACTCTGTTTTCAATCTCAACTGAAATGATATAAGGCGATTGTTTGATTTCATTCGCTACTTTCTCTGTCAGAAACATAGCATAATCAACAGTGCCATCGGCAGGTCTTGCAATGATATTACAGTCTTCAGGACCAAGATTGTATTTTTCTAAGTTACGTTCATTAAGAGGACCTTTAGCTTTTACAATATAGCTGTATTGCATGTCAACAGGATTAGCAAGCGCTACTCCGTTGGCATACACTTGCTTGTTCTTTACAACTAAGGTATCGCCAGCAATTCCAACACATCGTTTAATGTAATTAGTCTTCAAGTCTACCGGATAATCTATGCCTTCATTTAAGCTTGTCGGTGGCACGTTGAAAACAACTACATCTTCTCTTTTAATGTGACTAATGCCCGGCAAGCGATATTGTGGCAGCTTAATCCACTCCAAGTATGATGGTATGTTGGTAAACCAGATCTTCTGATGAGTAAGCGGAACTTGTAGTGGCGTTGTAGTAGTACGGGTACCATAATGGAATTTACTTACGAAAAGAAAATCGCCTACGAGTAAAGAGTTTTCCATGGATGGAGTAGGGATGGTGTAAGCTTCCATAATCAGCCAGCGAATGAGTGTGGCGGCAACAACTGCGAAGAGAATGGCATCAGCCCACTCGCGTGTTTTTGATTTAGGACCTGCTGTATTACTTTTTTTCCAAAACTGCCAATTCATATAAAATAGTTCTTTTTTAAATGTCGCAAATAAAGAGAAAATTATTGATTAACCAGATGAGTCGTAATTTCTACTCTAGAATTTCAAAAAATCATCCATATTTAAAATGCCTTTTTTGTCTTTCAGCCATTCGGCCACTAAAACGGCACCTTTTGCAAATCCCTCACGGGAATGTGCTATGTGTTTGATTTCAA
>DATCRE010000264.1:0-23231 GCA_036569145.1 Cyclobacteriaceae bacterium | reverse complement strand
GAGATTGGCCAGTCTTGTTCTTTAGGCATGGTGTGAGGGTCTTGTGAATGAAACATGATGCCACTATTCAGCAACGTATAATCAGGTGCACCTTTTTGTAATTCACCCGTTAGACGATATTCTACTACAAGATGAAAATGTGAGAACGGTTGTTTGTAATAAAGATGCGCAAACTGGTCATTGAAGTCTCCATATTGATCATAACGAACTTTAATCATTCCATCCTCTACCCGAAAAGTATTTCCAAAATTTTCACCTACCTCATGGTGATGAATCTTCACAACCCAATCAGAAAGATCTTTACCATTAAATAAAGGCATCCATTCCTTGTCGTCGCGTGTTTCTTTCGTGCTACAGGCGGCGAGTATTAGGATGAGGGCAATAAACAGGTTGTACTTCATTGTTATGTCGATTAAATGATGATCTGGAAAGTTAATCTAAAATAAGAGGGCTTCAGTTCATAAACCAGCGTTGTTTATAAATTCGGCATATTGTAAGTTTAAGAAGTAAATATCTATGTACAACTATTTTTTACATGTTCACACGTATCTCATCATCAAGCGAAAGCAATGGGTTGAAGCACTGAGCCGTACTAAAAATTATTCATACACACCTTTCGTTATATTATGTGCACCAAGATCGGGTTCTACACTGCTACATACCTGTCTTAACTTTCACCCGCACATAAAATCGTATGGTGAAATTTTGCGCGAACATTTTGAAAGCAACAATATAGATAAAAATGTTACAGGCCTGGTTAAGCGTCTTGCCTTTAAACCACACTCTGTGAATTGTAAAGCTGTTGGTTTAAAAGTTTTCTATGAATATTATAATCAGTCCCATTATGCTGCTTGTTTTCAAGAAGTAGTGGATAGAAAAGACGTTAAAATTATTCACCTTATCAGGAAAGATATACTGAAGCTCTATGTCTCCTTAAAGATTGCAGAACGCACTAACGTATGGAGTACAGGCAAAACTTCAACGCACGAAAGAGGTGTTGATCAGATTACTATCGATACTGCTGACTATTTGCAATTCCGAAATGAATACTGGCAACATCAGCAATTGTTTACAAACATGTTTCAGGATCATGCCATGCTCGAAATCAGTTATGAAGCGTTGGCCGAACATCCAGATGATGTACTTAAGCATGTGCAGCAATTTTTAGGAGTGAAGCCACAGCAACTGAAAACTTTGCTGAAAAAGCAAAGTAAGGATGACGTTAAAATGCATATCACCAATTATGATGAAGTGCAGAAGTTATCCATGCTTATTTGATTTGCATGCCTAAAAGCTTCAATGCATAAAATTTCGCGAAGCTACTTTTGTCCAATTTTAAATTTTGTTCAAGGCTAATAAGGTATCTGATTATCTTGAATTTGGCTTGGAAAAGCAGTTTTTGAAATAATTCTACACACTTTCTTGCAATCGTTTGAAATGATTATTAACTATGCAGCATACTGATAAGTGTTTGTAGCACACTTTAAAACCAAAACCAGATGATTGAGCAAAGTTTGCATGTTCAAAAGACCCCGCAACATGATGAATCAATACCTGGAAATCGCGAAGGTAATGCAGCGTCTGAAGGGCAGTTGTGGGTTGACTTTTTGCAGGGCGACGACAAGGCTGTGACGAGCCTCTATCATCTGTATGCAAATAAACTTTTCAATTACGGTCGCCAGTTTACAACAGACAAAGATCTTGTACTTGATGCTGTTCAGGATGTTTTCCTGAATCTGATTCGCACGCGTTCGAAATTAAGTGTCGCTACTTCTGTAAAATTTTATCTTTATGCGAGCTTTCGTCATGCTATCATGAGACAGCTAAAGCGCAACACTAAATTTGTCAGGCCTAATGATATAGCTGATGAGGGTTTTCAGATTTCTGTTAATGCTACATACCTCTCTGTAAATTCTAATTTTAATGCTGATCAAAAGAAAATAGTAGAGCATTTCTGTAATAAACTTCCCGCGAGGCAGCGCGAAGCTGTAGTGCTTCATTACTTTGAAGAACTCAGTTATGACGAAATAGCGAAGACTATGAATTTGTCGACGACAAAATCAGCCCGCACCATGGTCTATCGTGCCCTGGATTCGCTTTCAGTTCTTCTCTTGTCGTGGAAAAAAGAACTTACCGTTATCACCGGATCTCTGTTTCTTCTTTTCTGATTTCCCATTTCTTTGTGTAAAAAATACGCATTAAGTACTTTCAGCGTGGTGGCATTTGATCTATCGGTAATTCTACCCTTCAAAAAATTTTTAAAAAAAATACCGAAATCGTTGTAGTCATTTTCCTGACTTGTGTCTCTTACCAGTATAAGCAAGATTTAATTTCCCTTGTCAATGGAATTTACACCACATACGGAAGCCGATTTTTTAAAGCAGGAGTACTTTGTTCAGTGGGTTCTTTCACCTACGAAAGAGTCGTCTGAATATTGGCAGCGCTGGTTAAATCAAAATCCTGATAAGGTAGAATTGTTGGGAGCTGCCCGTGATCTGCTGCTGTCTTTCGAGCCGAAGGAAACACATGCGATGGACGATGTTTCCTATTATAAAATACTCGATAACCTTCTGGAGGAAAACAGTAAACAAAAAGCCCAGACTGCAAATGGAAAAATGAATACATCGAAGCCGTGGTTTATTGCAGCCGCTGCCTCCATTATACTTTTCTCCAGTTTGTCGCTGATTGGCTTGCTTGGTTCAAAGAAAGAAAATCCTGTAGCGAAACTTAAACTAATAGATTACAATATTGAATCCGTTCCTGATGGATTCAAAAAATCAATAACACTGCCCGATGGATCAGTAGTAAAGCTGAATTCAGCAAGTGAATTAAAATATCCTTCACAATTCACGGATACATTGCGTGAAGTTTATCTGACAGGCCAGGCATTCTTTGAAGTAACAAAAAATCCAAAAGCTCCTTTTATTGTTCATACAAAACATTTTTCAACACACGTATTAGGTACATCCTTCGATATACAATGCTATGATAATGAATCGCTGAATCACGTTGCTGTTGTAACAGGTAAAGTACAGGTAACGACATCTGTAGGAGATGAGGAAGTGCTAACGCCAAAGAACATGTCTACATACAATGTTGACAAGAAATCACTTAGCAAAACAAAATTTGATCCTGCTGTTTTATTGGCCTGGCGGGATGGAATTCTTTCATTCGACCATGCCGACTTTAAAGAAGTTGTTACAACGTTATCCCGTTGGTATGGTGTGCGTGTTGAGGTTGAGGAAGGATTTGAAGTGAAAGGATTTTATACTGGCCGTTTCGAGAAAGAAGCACTCCTTACTGTGTTAAAAGGCATTTCTTACTCTTCACATTTTTCTTATAAAGTTGAAGACAAGACCGTATTGATAACTAAACCCTAACTAAACCTGACGATGAAGAAAAACAATTCTACATAAAAGTTGAAGAGCCGATAGAATCGGCTCTCCATGAATGCAACTCCCCCAGGATTTCGCAGGTCGCAGGGAGATGCCACAAACAATTTGTATAAAACAAACATATCAAAGGTATGATACAATCATTACTTAAAAAAGTACTGACCATGACCAGGTACGCATTTTATGGTCTTATTCTACAGTGCACTACGATGACCGTTTTATTATCCTACAACGGTACTATGGCACAGCGTAAAAGCTTAAAGGAAATCCATATCAACATGGATGCTCAACACAGGGCGATTCTGGATATTTTCAGAGAAATTGAAGAGAAGACTAACCTTCATTTTGCTTATAATAATTTAAATCTGAGTACCGTAGATTCAGTAACTGTTGATACAGAAAACAAAGATCTGGCTACTATACTTGGAGAAATTGCAGGCACCACTGGCCTGCGATTTAAAAGAATAAACGATAATGTTCTCGTTAGCCTGCATGGTTCCAGTTCTATTCTGAAAGCACCTGATGTAACGGAGCAAATTTCAAAAGTTATAACAGGTAAGGTTACCGCCATTGAAGATGGTAATCCGATGCCTGGTGTAAACATCGTTGTGAAAGGATCGACCACTGGAACAACTACTGATTCAGAAGGAGCTTACAGCATTGAGGTGCCCGATAATAATGCAGTTCTGGTATTTAGCTTCATAGGTTATGTAACAGAAGAAATTGTTGTTGGTACACAAACTGCTGTTAACGTAAGCCTAGTAGCAGACATTACCTCGCTTAGTGAAATTGTTGTTGTAGGTTATGGTACTCAAAAGAAGAGTGACTTAACAGGCGCTGTTAGCTTAGTGGATACAAAAGAAATGACGAAGCAGGCAGCCAGCGATGTAACACAAATGCTGCAAGGACGAGTTGCTGGTGTTGCTATTACATCAGATGGTCAGCCTGGTGCTTCTCCGTCGGTGAGAATTCGCGGGGTAAGTACTTTTGGAATTGGATCAAGTGCAGAACCATTATATGTTGTCGATGGATTTCCGCTTGCAGGTGGCATACGCGACATTAATCCAAATGACATCGAATCTATTCAGGTTTTAAAAGATGCTTCTGCTGGTGCTATATATGGTAACCGCGCTGCCAACGGTGTTGTTATTGTTACTACTAAAAAAGGTAAGAATGGAAAGTTGACAGTAGGATATAATAGCTACTACGGCTTTCAAAAAGTATACAAGCATATTCCATTGTTAAACAGAGCACAGTATCAGACAATCAACAACGAGTTATTGACTAATGCCGGCATGCCTTTAGTACCAGGTAATGATCCTAGTTCTCCTTCGTACATTACCAATATTGATACAGACTGGCAGAATGCAGGTTATAAAAAAGGAAGCATCCAAAATCAGAATCTTAACTTTTCAGGAGGTTCACAGAATACAAATTATTTCATCTCATTAGACTACCTGAATAACATTGGTACACTGGTAGGCAGCGGTCCTGATTACAAGCGCTACTCACTCCGTGCCAACACCGAAACCCACGTTGGGAAATTTAAAGTTGGTGAAAACCTGATGGTTATGCGTTCAGACGAAAATCCATTGTTTTACACTACGTCAATTAATTTGCCAGGGGGAAGACCAACACTTGTTAATGACTTATTACAAGCTGCACCAACCATTCCATTATATGATCCTTCAAGAGAAGGGGGTTTTGGAGGAGCCGATGCTGTAATCAATAACTCAATTACATTGAACGTTCCGGGTATCAATACATTGATTAAGAATTCAACGAAAGTAGATCGTGTTCTGGCAAATGTATATGGTGAGTATGAAATTATAAAAGGTTTGAAAGCTAAGACAAATCTTCAGTTTGATAACACATCAATTCATGATCAGTTGTTTGTTCCGAAGTATGACTTAGGATATTTCTTTCCGAATACCAATGCACGTCTTACACTTGGGAACAGAAATTCTGAATCATTTTTGATTGAGAATACATTGAACTATGCAAAAGAAGTTGGTAAACACAACGTCAACGTCTTAGTAGGACAAACCTACCAGGAATTTGATTTCCGTCAGGTAACAACAACAGCGTCTGGTCTCGAAAAGCCTTATATATTAAGTCTGGCGAGCGGAAGTTCTTTCAGTGTAACTGACAATCACCAACCATCGAAACTATCATCTCTTTTAGGAAGAGTTAACTATGCATATAATGATCAATATCTTCTTACTGTAAACCTGAGAAGAGATGGATCATCAAGATTTGCTAAAGCTAACCGGTTTGGTACTTTTCCTTCAGTAGGTGTGGCATGGAAAATACATAATACGTTCACACTTCCCAGCGTCGTGTCAGAGTTGAAACTCAGAGGAGGCATTGGTCAATTGGGTAATCAGGAGATTGGTAACTTCCGTTATCAAAGTACAATCAACCGATCTATTCCGTATGAGTTTGCATCAGGACGTAATTTAGGTGCTGCTACGACAATTCTTGTAGACCCGGGAATTAAATGGGAGACAAGAATTACACGCAACATTGGTGTTGATGCCGTATTCTTAAATGGTAAACTTGATTTTACAGCCGAATACTATTCTAATGTTTCAAAAAATGTATTGGTTGATCTTCCTATACCCCTTACTTCTGGTTCATTATCGGGGTTAACGACAAATGCTGGCTCGTTACAGAACAGTGGTATTGAATTGTCATTGCAATACCAGGAAACACTTGGTGATTTCTCATTCACAATTGCTCCTAATTTTTATACTGTGAAGAACAAGGTGCTTGATATAGGTCCACTCGATTTAATTTCAGGTGCAGGTGCAAGAACTGTTGTGGGTAAACCTGTTGGCGAAAATTATGGTTGGGTATATCAGGGAATATTCCAGAATGCAAATCAGATTAATACCGTTGCTCCAACCGACGCTGCTTTCGATGCAACTAAACACGCATTCCAGACAGCGCAAACCGCTCCTGGTGATGTTATGTTTAAAGACCTGAACAACGATGGTAAGATTGACGATACAGACAGAACTTTTCTGGGCAACGGCATGCCTACTTACTATTACGGTCTAAACATTACAGCCAATTACAAAGGATTTGATTTTACGGTTTTTGCTTCGGGTAGCGGTGGTAATTATATCAATAGCAATTTGTATCGTGGTTTGATGCCAACAACAGGTTATACAAACTGGCATAAGGATATTCTTAATCACTGGACTCCTGAACATACAAACACAGACATCCCAAGAGTTGTATGGAACGATCCAAACGGAAACGGTCGCGATTCTAACAGACCAGGTTGGTTGCAAAAAGGAGATTATCTCAGATTGAACACAGTATCCTTAGGTTACAGTTTGTCGCCTGGCTTCCTGAGCAAAATCAAAGTTTCAAGTCTGCGTGTTTATGCTACACTGCAGAATGTTTACACAATGCAGAAGTACAAAGGATACAATCCTGATTTCCAGGCCGGCATTCTTAACCCAGGCTTCGACTATGGTACTTTCCCAAGACCAAGAACTACCATGTTTGGTGTACAATTAAAATTCTAAGTCATCATGAGAAAAATATTTAAAATATCGATATGTGCTTTGGCACTCTTAAGTGTAAGTGGTTGCTATGATAAATTGAATATCTCTGATCCTAACAGACTATCATCAAGTCAATTCTACAAGACAGAAGATCAGGCAGTGGCTGCAGTTGATGCTATTTACAACACACTGATCATCGATGGTCTTTACCAACGGATGACACCAGCGATGAATGATGGAAGAGGAGATGAAATTTCCAGTAGAAGTCCGTGGGGTTGGTTTACAGGATTGAGTGCATTTACAATTCAACCAACAGATGGAGCAAATGATATTGCATGGGCTGGTTATTTCATATTAGTATCTCGTGCAAATCAGGCGTTGGAGAATTTGCCAACAGTACCAGACCTTGACAAGGATTTATTGAACCGGTTAATGGGACAAGCTTATTTTCTTCGTGGTCTTGCTTATTTTAATATGGCCAATCTTTATGAGAAAGTTCCGCTAATACTTTCAGTTCCTAAAGGAGAAGAAGCTTTCTATCCTTCAAATAAAGAAGTAACACAAGATGAGATCTATGACCAGGTGCAGAAAGATCTTGATATGGCAGTTACGTTGTTACCTGCAGATTATAGCTCTGTAACCGGACCTGATAAAGGAACGGTAGGCAGAGCAACTCTTGGTGCTGCATTATCACTTCGTGGTAAGCTTAATTTATACAGAGGTAATTACAGTGTTGCTGCTGTTGACTTCAAACAAGTTATTGAATCAGGTAAATACAGTTTAAATACAGATTACACCAAGTTGTTTACTGGCGATCCGGCAAATGAACTTGCAGATCCTGAAAAAATATTCTGGGCTGAGTTTACAGACAGCAATGGTTCTGACTACAACTGGGGTGGAGATCCAACGGTTAACTGGAGACAGTTTATAGCGATCACTCCAACGTATTCAAGAGGTGACTTCTTTGATTTCTATCCAACACAGTTTCTCTACAATGAAATGCGCGCAGAGAAAACAATTGATGGAAAACTTGATCCACGTTATCACACCACAATTCTTTCGTATGAACCAGCTGAAGGAGACTCTATGGCTTATGGTGTTAACTGGTTTGCCAAAGGATATCTTGCAACAGATTATTTTATTAAGAAATATACGTTGGCTGCAACTGGGGCAGATCCATTCAGATCTGGCATAAATTATTATGTTGTACGTTATGCTGATGTACTGCTTATGTACGCAGAATGCCAGGCAAACACAGGTAATATTGCTGATGCTGCAAAGTATGTTCAGATGGTGCGTGATCGTGCTAACCTTCCTGACCGTGAATCTGAGTTTGCTGGCTACAGCCTTGATCAGTTCATGACACAGCTCGCGCATGAGCGAATCATGGAACTTGCTATTGAAGGAAGCAGATGGAATGACATAAAGCGCTGGGGCTGGCTGGATGACACAAACAAATTGAATGAATTGAAATCGCACGATTTTGAATTCAACACATTTACATCAACCAGAAAGTACATGCCAATTCCACAAACTGATTTGGATAGAAATCCGAATCTTACAGGTAATGCTGCAAATAATAAATAACAATTTTAAAACGAGCAAGAGTGTAAAATACTCTTGCTCATTTTAATAAAGCATTTTTGATGAAGCAACTAAGGTACATATCACTATGCCTTATGGGAATATTGGTTATGAGATGTAAGCATGTAACGAATGAACATACACGTTTTACGTTACTCACGTCTGATCATACTAACCTTACCTTTTCCAACAACATTACCGAAAGCGATTCATTGAATATTCTGAGCTATGAATATTTATATAATGGCGGTGGTGTTGGTGTGCTCGACATTAATAATGACGGTCTTCATGATTTGTTTTTTACAGGCAACATGGTGCCCGGTAAATTGTATTTGAATAAAGGTAATCTGGTGTTTGAAGACATCACAGAATCTTCAGGCATTCTTACTGGTGACTGCTGGAGCACAGGAGTTTCCGTTGTTGATATTAACAACGATGGATTTGATGATATTTATCTATGCACCGGAGGCCCCGGCAACAAAAGCATTTTTCGAAACAGACTTTACATCAATCAACACAACCACACTTTCAAAGAGGTCGCACACGAATATGGTCTTGATGAGCCGGCAGAGTCTGTGCAGGCAACATTTTTTGATTATGATAAAGATGGCGATCTCGACATGTATCTTCTTACAGGTGGTGGTTTTGAAAAATCAGCTATCATGGTAAGACCTGTAAATGAAAATGGCGAAGCACGTAACACCGATCGTCTTTATCAGAGTAACTATGATTCAGCATTACAACATCCTGTGTTTACAAATGTTTCAACACAGGCACATATTCTCACCGAAGGCTTTGGTCTTGGCGTAGCCGTTCTGGATGCCAATGAAGACACCTGGCCAGATGTATATGTTTCAAACGATTATCTTTCGCGAGATCAGCTACTGATCAATAATCATGACGGAACTTTCTCCGATCAATCGCTACAGCGATTAAAACATACCAGTCATTTCTCTATGGGCAATGATGTTGGCGATATTAACAATGATGGGCTAGAGGATGTCATTACATTAGACATGCTTCCGGAAAATCACAGACGTAAAAAATTAATGTTTGGCCCCAGTGATTACGACCGTTTTTACATGGCTGTTAATTATAACTACGGCTATCAGTATATGAGGAACATGTTGCAGCTCAATACTGGAAATGGAAACTTCAGCGAGATAGGTCAATTGTCTGGTATACATAGCACGGATTGGAGTTGGGCACCGTTGTTAGCAGATTTTGATAATGATGGATTTCAGGATTTGTATATCACGAATGGTTATGGAAAAGATGTTACTGATCTGGACTTTGTAAAGTTTCGTAATGATATCGGATCGACATCAAAAAGTGAAGCCTATAAAATCTTGTCTGATAGTTTAAATGAAAGACCTTCAGTGTCATTACCAGATTATATCTATCACAACAACGGAGACTTAACATTTCAAAATAAATCAGTTGCCTGGGGAATTAACCAGTCATCAATATCGAACGGTGCTGCTTATGCAGATTTAGATAATGACGGTGACCTTGAAATTATTCTTAACAACCTTAACGACAAACCTTTTCTTTACAAGAACAATACTGTTGAAACAGACTCAATAAATTCCAATTTTGTAAGAGTAGTGTTAAACGGACCAAAAAATAATATTCACGGTGTAGGTGCAACAATTAAAATATTCAATAAAGAAAAACAGCAGCTTCGTTCAGAGTATACCGTAAGAGGATTTCTCAGTTCTGTTGAGAATACGATTCACTTTGGTTTGGGACATGTTTCTTTAGTTGATAGCGCCGTGGTAACGTGGCCAGACAATAAACAAAGTGTTGTAAAAAATATAACGGCAAATCAAACTATTCGCATCACCTATCAGGATGCGGTGACTCGTAATCAAAAAATGAAATCAATTAACCCATACTTTTCATCTGAAAACATTATAACCTATCAACATAAGGACTATCGCTATAATGATTTTTCTGTTCAGCCATTGCTTATACAGGGTTGCTCTTCCGAAGGACCAGGTATGGCTGTAGGAGATATTAACAATGATGGACTTGATGATATTTTTATTGGCGGTGCATATCAATCTTCAGCAAGCATTTTTATTCAAAACAAAAATGGAAGGTTTACAGAGCAAATTATTAAGGATGACGAATACGAAGATACAGGTTGTATTTTCTTCGATTCCGAAAACGATGGCGATCTGGATTTGTATGTTGCCAGCGGAGGAGATGAGCGCTATTCAAATCATGCAGCTTACCAGGATCGGTTGTATGTTAATGATGGCAAAGGAAACTTTACTCGTAAAGAAGACGCATTGCCAACCATGCTAACAAGTACATCGGCTGTTTCGGCAGCAGACTTTGATCAGGATGGTGATCTCGATTTATTTGTCGGTGGCCGGGTTTCTCCTGGAGAATATCCTAAAGCCCCATCAAGTTATCTGCTTGAAAATAACAAAGGCGTTTTTACTGATGTAACTTCTAAAGTTGCTCCGGCACTTAAAAATATCGGCATGGTTACTTCAGCAGTGTGGAGTGATTTCGACAATGACTTCAAACAAGATCTGATCGTTGTTGGAGAGTTTATGAGAATTTCTGTTTTTAGAAATAATGGAAATACATTAACAGACATAACTGATAGTACAGAATTGAAAGATTCGTATGGTATGTGGAACAGCATACAATGCGGAGATTTTGACAACGATGGTGATACAGATTACATCGCCGGTAATATTGGTTACAACAACTCATTTCATATTTCTACAAACAGTCCATTGAGCCTCTACTATGCTGACTTTGATAGTAATCATTCCATAGATCCTATCTTCAGTATTTATGAAGAAGGTAAAGAATATCCCTTCACCTCACTTGATCAGCTTACAAAACAAATACCATCCCTCAGAAAACAATTATTGTATTACAGAACTTACGCAACAATCACTACACCAGAGTTGCTGAATCTGTTTCCTGTAAAATCATATTCAACATTACGGTGTACGATAGCAGCAACATCATTTATAGAAAATAAAGGCAATGGCAGGTTCAGCATCAGTTCATTGCCTGTTGAAGCACAAGTAGCGCCAATCAACGGCATCATAGCAGAAGATTTTAATCACGACGGATTATTAGACATTGCTATGATTGGAAATAAATATAACCAGGAAGTGGTTAGCGGCCGCTTTGATTCTTCTTATGGGTTGGTATTACTCAATACATCTGGTAATCATTTCAAAGCATTGAGTGCTGAACAATCAGGCTTGTTTGTGAATGGTGATGGAAGAGCACTGATACGATTTGAAATGGCTGGAAATAAGTCCGCTATCATGGCATCCATTAACAATGAAAAAGTGAGTTGTTATGTTATGAATAATAACGCAAAGCTTAAAAGAATCAATTGGAACAAGAATGAGGTTTTCTCTGAAGAGACAATGACAAATGGGGAGATAAGAAAAACAGAACTTTATCATGGAGGCGGATACCTCTCACAACAATCAAACACCATGTTAATTTCTCCTGGTGTGAGAGAAGTCAAAATGTTTGATAACAAAGGTAAGCCAACAAGGAGTATTAGCGTGAATCAATAAATAACATTGGAAGTGAAGTAGTAAATATATGATGAAAGCAATAATTAAATTCTCGTTTCTTCTTTCGGTTTGTACCGTATTGTTATCCTGTTCAAAAGATAATGATGCTACTTCATCCGGCAAAGATACCGTTGTTATAACCCCTCCAACATTTGACATCAATAGCATTAATGATACGTATGCAGATGTTGCCCCCTTTGAATACTACTATAAATGGGGCTCGTATAATGTTCATGATCCTTCTATTATCAAAGATGGCGATTACTTCTACTGCTACAGTACCGATGTAGGTTTTGGTATAGACGTTCGTTCGGGAATACAGGTAAGAAGATCAAAAGATCTTGTAAACTGGAGTTTTCTTGGCTGGGTGTTTAGTTCCCTTCCTAAACTTGGCTCGACATTCATAACGAATAATGGGGGCACTCCATTTAATTCCTTATGGGCTCCTTATGTATTAAAAGTTGGTAGTGAGTATCGTCTCTATTATTCATTGTCATCAGCAAAACCCAGGCTTAGTGTTATCGGTTTAGCAACAGCGTCAACTCCAAATGGCCCGTGGACTGAAAAAGGTTTGGTTGTCACATCACTTGATAACTCCGCTATACAAACTAATGCTATTGATCCAACGGTGCTGGTAACAACATCAGGTGAGCATTGGCTGTATTATGGTTCGGCTTGGGATGGTATTTACATTTTGAAATTAGATCCGGCAACAGGAATGGCCAATGCCCTTGGTGATAAAGGCAAGCGCATAGCCGCACGTGGCTTTACAAGCGGTAAAGTAAACGGCAATCTTGAAGGATCAGAAATAATCTATAATGCTGTCCAGAATAAGTATTATCTTTTCATGGCGTATGACTGGCTTCAAACGAAATATAATGTGCGTGTCGGAAAATCTGATTCACCGGAAGGTCCATTTACAGATTACGATGGTGTCGATCTTAACGTTGAACAAGATCACGGCCCTATGATTGTTGCACCATACCAGTTTAAAGGACATGGCGGCTGGCAAGGCACTTCGCATTGCTCCGTGTTTAAGGATAATGGACAATACTATATTGCCCACCAGGGAAGACCTTCTGTTAACAGTTACTATATGGATCTTCACGTTAGAAAACTTTTCTGGACAAGTGATGGCTGGCCCATTGCTTCACCTGAGCGTTATGCGGCAACCGAACAGACAACAATAGCACAGGAAGAACTTGTTGGTACGTGGGAAAAAATTGTGCTCAATTACCAGGTAGTTCCAGGCTATGCCGATGAACAAACTTCTCCAGATCTACAGGTAGCCACTGATTTTACTTTAAATGCCGATGGCACCGTTGGAAGCAATGCTACAGATACATGGACATACAAATCGCCCTGGATAAAATTTAACTGGAGCGGCCTATCAATGGACAGTGTCTATGTGGAACGGGGTAGAGATTGGGAAAATAAAAAAGCTGCTGCTTTAATATTCACTGGGCTGGACTCAGAAGGCACAGCAGTATGGGGAAAAAAATAACAATGAACAATATGAATAGAGTAATTACAGTAGTACTATTTTGTTTTTTAGTAACAAGCGCATTAGCGCAGAAGCCCTACCAGGTTGTGGTAAAAGCTAATCAGCCAACAGCAACTGTACAACCTACCATGTGGGGAATCTTTTTCGAAGATATAAACTTCGGAGCCGATGGCGGTATTTATGCTGAGCTTGTAAAGAACAGATCTTTTGAGTTCACTAAACCATTGATGGGATGGAAAGAGCAAAAGAAAAGCAATGCAACAGGCAACGTACTCATCATTAACAACGGTGAGTTGAAGAACACGAACCCAAGAGTTGCCAGAGTAACTATAAACGGAGATGATCACTTTGGCTTGCAGAATGAAGGCTTCCGCGGTATGGGCATTAAAAAAGATTTGCAATACCATTTTTCAATCTGGGCTCGTCCGGTAAAAGGCAATGTTACTGTGCGTGCAGAGCTTATAGATGCCACTGGAAAATCAATAGGCACAGCCAGCGTTACGCCAGCAGGTGACCAGTGGAAAAAATATGAAGTAAGTTTTGCTGCTACTGCTACAGAAGCTAAAGCTAAACTGAACGTGTGGTTTGAAGGTAAAGGTATTATCGATACCGACATGATTTCACTTTTCCCGGGCGATACATGGAAGCAAAGACCTAATGGATTGCGCGCTGACTTAGTTCAATTACTATATGATATGAAGCCCGGATTCTTACGTTTCCCTGGTGGCTGCATTGTTGAAGGATATGAACTAGGAAATCGTTATCAGTGGAAGAAAACAATTGGCAAAGTTGAAGATCGTGAGTTGATTATTAACCGCTGGAACACGGAGTTCGCCCATCGTTTAACACCCG
Source organism: Cyclobacteriaceae bacterium (assembly GCA_036569145.1). Lineage (GTDB taxonomy): Bacteria > Bacteroidota > Bacteroidia > Cytophagales > Cyclobacteriaceae > DATCRE01. Next base: position 8,812 of record DATCRE010000264.1, on the reverse strand, counting down.
ATTATTTTCAATCGTATGGTCTTGGCTTTTTAGAATATTTTCAATTGGCTGAAGATATCGGTGCAGAGCCGTTGCCTATTTTAAATTGTGGTATGGCGTGCCAGTTTAATTCTGCTGAAGTAGTTCCGTTAGATCAACTCGATCCATACTTACAAGATGCATTAGATCTTATCGAATTTGCCAATGGATCTGCAGAAACAAAATGGGGCAAGCTTCGCACAGAACTTGGTCACCCAACTCCTTTTAATTTAAAACTTCTTGGCGTTGGTAATGAGCAATGGGGTCCGCAGTATGTAGAACGTTACAAAGTGTTTGCTAAAGCTATCAAAGAAAAATATCCATCTGTAAAAATTGTGACCAGCGTTGGCCCATCACCTGATGGAGACTTGTTCAATTACCTCAACCCGACGTTCCGCAGTATGAATGTTGATATTCTGGATGAGCACTATTATCAGAAGCCTGAATGGTTTTTAAAGAACGCCAATCGTTATGATAACTATGATCGCAAAGGACCAAAAATATTTGCAGGTGAGTATGCCGCTCAAAGTATATCAACAGTAAATCCTGAAAACAGAAATACATGGCAGTGTGCATTGGCAGAAGCGGCTTTCATGACAGGCCTTGAACGCAATGCCGATGTTGTTCAGATGGCTTCTTACGCTCCACTCTTCGCACATACAGAAGCATGGCAATGGACACCCGATTTAATATGGTTTGACAACCTGCGTTCATACGGCACACCAAACTATTATGTACAGAAATTATTTTCCATCAATAAAGGATCGAAGGTGTTGCCTTTACTTCACGACAACGCAGTGGTAGAAGGTAATGATGGATTATATGCTTCCGCCGTGAGCGATGATAAAGAGCATGCCATTATTGTGAAGATTGTTAACAGCAAGAACACAAATCAACAAGTAGAGATAGCGCTTGAAGGAATTGCTAAAATTTCTTCTTCAGCAACAATGACTGTGTTAAAAAGTGAAAATCTTGAAAGTGTCAATTCGTTGGATGATCCTAAACATGTGAGTCCGGTAGAACAACGTGTTGAATTAAAGGGAAAGAAATTGAACTGTTTATTGTCGGCAGAATCATTTACAATAATCAAAATCAGTACCCGGTAGTCAGAGGCGTCTAAACAAATTTTACTAAAAAATCTAATGCTAGATCCATGAAAAGGGTTGAAGGGTAGTGCTATGTATTTGTGGTGAGGAAGAATGGAGTTAGTCTTTGAATTTCGAACATCAATAATCGAACCTATTAACTAATCATAAACCTAAAATTAAATCTATGAAACAAACACAAACTCTTCTCAGCACTTCGCCTGTAGCAAGGCGAACTGTCTTCTTTTCATTTTTAATGATCATGTTGTTAGCATTTACTGTAAAAGCACAACCACCAAGTCACGATCCATCAACAATGGCTACCAGTGGCGGCCGCTACTGGATCTTCACAACAGGAGATGGTGTCTGGTGCATGTCATCAAGCAATACAGACTTTACTGACTGGCGTGCCGAAACAACTCCGTTCACAAAAACAAGTTGGCCTTCGTGGATCACAACGTATGTCCCTTCTTTTGCCGGAACATTCTGGGCGCCAGAAGTGGTATACGTTAATAGCCAGTACAGATTATATTATTCGTGCTCTACGTTTGGTTCAAAGAATTCGTGTATAGGCTTAGCAACAGCGTCATCACTTACTGGCCCGTGGACTGACCAAGGTGTTGTTGTTTATTCTAATTCAAGCACATCAGAAAATGCTATTGATCCCGCCATTTATGCAGGCAGTTATCTTGTGTATGGATCATTCTTCGGAGGCATTCGTCTGGCAGAAATAAGTTCAACAGGTAAGACTCGTAACAGCACACGCTATGCTTTGGCAAGTGGCGATTGTGAAGCACCATACATTCTGAAGAATGGAAGTTATTACTATCTTTTTATAAACAGAGGTGCCTGTTGCAAAGGTGTAAACAGCACTACCTATAGAATACAAGTTGGCAGATCAACAAGCATCACAGGCCCTTACCTCGATAAGAACGGAGTTGATTTGAATAGTGGCGGCGGTACAAACTTAGTAGTAACAACAGGCAGATATATTGGCCCCGGACATTTCGGTTATGGACAAGGCAAGGTAACATATCACTTTTATGATGGTAATGATAGTGGCAACGCCAAGCTGCGTATTACAACATTGAGCTGGAGCAATGGTTGGCCAGTTGTAAGTGGTGGCGGTGCAAGAATGGCTACAGAAGAAGAAATGTCAGGAGAGAAAATTCAGGCAGAATTAAGTGAGATTGTGTCTTCGTTTCCTAATCCGGTAAAAGAAAATATTCTAACCATTCAGACAGGTCTTCCGGTAAAAGCTGATGTTGCTATTGAACTGATAAATGAAAGCGGAAAAGTTGTTCATCATGATAAGCTGGGTCTTCGTGAAGTTGGCATGCTTACACATGAAATCAATGTGTCATCTTTTACAAAAGGATTTTACATCGTCAGCCTGGTTAAAACCGATGTACAAGGTGTGACAAAGAAAGTAACACAAAAAGTTATCATACAATAGTTCAAATACAAAAATGAAAACAGCGTGTCACCCATACTCTAATGTTTGCAGTATGGGTGGCAGCTGAATTTATCAGAGACGTTTAAACAATTTTTAGTAAGAGTCTAAAGCTAGGTCTATGAAAAAGATTGAAGGATAGTGCTATGGAATTTTGCGTTGAGAAAATGAATGGAGTTAGTCATGGATTCGACATCAAAGAAACCGAAACCTAATTATCAATAACACCTAAATTAAAGCTAATGAAAAAACTAACATTACCCCTCTGTAATTTGCGCATGATGATCATGCGTACTGTATTTCTCTTTGCCATCGCACTTATAAGCTTCGACGGTTTTGCATTGAAAGGAGCAACAGGTATTCACGATCCTTCATCAATTATTAAGTATAATGGTGTCTATCACATTTGGGGAACGGGCGATCAGATTTATCACCTGACTTCAACCGATCTTATTCAGTGGACTGTTGCTCCAACAGTTTTTGCATCGGGTACCTGGCCGAGTTGGATCAACACTTATGTGTCAGGATTTGCCGGAACGTTCTGGGCGCCTGAATGTGTTTACATGAATGGAAAATACTACATGTATTACTCGTGTTCAACAGGCTCCAGACCTTGCGCTATTGGTGTAGCAACAAGTACAGATCTTACAAACTGGACTGACCAGGGCATGGTTATCTATTCCGATAACTCAAGCACGTACGGTTCAATAGATCCTGCCATATTTTCAGACGCCAGCGGAAATTACTGGATGACATTCGGTTCTCATCTTACCGGCATCTGGATTGCACAATTAAATACATCAACCGGCAAGAGGCTTAACTCAACACTTAAAAATATTGCAGGTAGCAGCAGCAGCCAGCATGAAGCATCGTATGTGATTCGCAATGGCAGTTACTATTACTTGTATTATAACCGTGGCGTATGTTGCAACGGTACAAGCAGCACATATTATGTACAGATGGGAAGATCGACAAGTCCTAACGGAACATACTACGATCAGAATGGTGTAAACCTGTTAAGCGGTGGAGGCACAACTATTCTTTCAACGTCAGACAATTTTATAGGCCCCGGACACATTGGCTATTATTCTGAGAATGGATACAACTTTATATCCTATCACTATTACGATGGTAATAATAGCGGTACGCCAACATTGGGCATTGCTAATTTAGGTTACAATTCAGACTGGCCTTTCATCACGCGTGACTGGATTGCTGCCGGCCGATATAAGATCACTAATAAAAACAGTGGCAAAGTTTGGGATGCGTGGGGATGTACAGGAGCATCAACGCAAGCCATTGCTCAAGGCACGAGCGCAGGACTTACTTGCCAGCAGTGGGATTTCACAACGCTTGGTAATGGAGTTTTTAAAATCACTTGCGCGCTTGGTGGTCTTGCTGCCGATGTAATCAATTGTGGATCGGCAAACGGAACTAAACTGCAATTGTACAGCTGGCTGAATAACAATTGTCAGAAATACAGACTTGAGCGATGCGGCGATGGCAGTCTTGTTTTTACATCCCTTACCGGAAACAGAGTTGTAGAAGTACCCAATGCATCAACAACGGCAGGTGTGCAACTGGCACTGTATGATTACAATGGTAATAATTGTCAGAAGTGGATTATAGGCACAGCTGGTGTAGCACGTGAAGCAACGGCAGAGAATGATCCAACGGCTGAGCTTAGTGAATCAATTTCTTTATTCCCCAATCCGGTAAAAGATAATATTCTGAAAGTAAGAACATGGTTGTCAGAAAAAGCAAATGTCAGGTTTCATATTATGGATTTGAATGGCAAAGCTGTTTACGAAGAAAACCTGGGCATGCATGAAAGCGGAGCCCTCGATCATGAGATCAATGTATCTACCATGACAAAGGGTCTTTACATTATCAGGGTTCATCAGACTACTAACACAGGTGTAGCAAGACAATTAACAAAGAAAATTAGTATTGAATAGCATCGCATAAAAAATCAATTATGAAAACAGGTTTTTCTTTTATTCTATTCTGTCTGTTGCTGAGTTCAGCAACACATGCTCAATCTATCATCGCGCATGATCCTGTTATGATAAAACAAGGAAATAAATATTACCTCTTCTGTACAGGCAATGGAATTTCAGTGAACTCATCGACCGATATGCAGACGTGGATAAAAGAGAAACCTGTATTTGATGCACCGCCTGCGTGGGCAGTAAAAGCTGTTCCTGAATTTAAAGGTCATATCTGGGCTCCTGATATTTCCTATCACGATGGTTTGTATTATCTATATTATTCTGTCTCAGCATTTGGCAAGAACACATCGTGCATTGGTCTGGCAACAAACAAAACACTTGACTCTTCCGATCCAACTTTTCAATGGATCGATCACGGTATGGTTATTCAATCCATACCCGGTCGTGATCTGTGGAATGCAATTGACCCCAATCTTATTTTAGATGAAAATGAAAAACCGTGGCTGGTATTTGGTTCTTTCTGGAGTGGTATTAAGTTGGTTAGTCTCAACAAAAATTTAAAAGAGATAGAGCAGCCTCAGCAATGGCATACACTTGCTAAAAGAGAACGAAGCTTTAAGACCGATGATGACAACGCTGGTGAAGGAGCCATAGAAGCACCTTTTATTTTTAAGAAAGATAAATACTACTACCTTTTTGTCTCATTCGATTATTGTTGCCGTGGTGCCGAGAGTACATACAAGATTATGGTTGGACGATCTGAAAAAATTCAGGGACCTTATCTCGACAAAGAAGGAAAGGCAATGGCTGAAGGTGGAGGAAGTTTAGTACTTCAGGGAAACAAACAATGGCCCGGCGTTGGACACAACTCATGTTACAATTTTAATGGCATCGATTATTTGATCTTTCATGGTTACGACATGAATGATTCCGGGAAACCTAAATTATTAATCAGAAAAATAGAATGGGATAGCGCAGGCTGGCCTTCAGCATCGCTTTAAAAGGAGTGATACAACATTTGTATTTTCTACACTTGTAATCAACAAAGAATTATAAACAAAAAACATCTCACGCGAGATGTCATTTATAAATTTGATTTAGAGTGAAGACTGGAGCTTTTCATTAAACGTTAAGCTCCTTTCTTTTTAAAGATTACGATTTAATATTTTGTTTTAAATATTGAAGCACATCTTCCAGTTCTGACAAGATTTGAAACAGACCTTCAGTATTTTTAATAGCATTTTCTTCAGTAGCTAAAAATATCTTTAATAACGATTTGAGATTGGTAGCTTTTAAATAAAAGAGTTCTGAAGCAACACTATGCGAAGAAGCTTTCATGCGTGCGTAATCAGCATTATCAAAAGCCTCTTTAAGAGTATCCTGAAAGTATTCCAGGCTTCTGATAGTTTCCTTTATTAGAAGAGCAAGCTCAGTTTCATCACTGTTTGCAAACTGTCTGTATGTATCAAGAGAAACGATGTCGACTGTTTTATCTTTGATCATTAATAAATATACATTTTTCTCAGCCAAATAGCATACGTGTTTATACGGATTTTATCACCGGATAAGTTTGGTTTTGCAATGGATATTAATACTTATTTAATGTCTCATAGCCTTAAACCTATTCACTTTCTTTTACAGTGGGCCAATTTTTATCCGCTTTTTGAATTAAAGCTCTCTGATTGCGGATCCATTGTTCTTTTACATCCATGTTATAATTAAAATAGAGCTTATCATTAACAATCGTCCATGTCTCTGATTGTGTTGGAGCCTTATGTCCTTCGGCAGTTCCATAGGCACAATACCCACCATATTGGGGAGTATACTTTAATGGATTAGCTACGAATGTCTTTTTATTATCCTGCGATACAAAATGCCACTCAGCATTTTTCCATGTATAACTGATATCTCTTTTCCCCTGAACAGGCTTATGCATAATGAAAAATGCTACAGGATCATATCCTCCGATAGCTCCTCCTTCCGTGCAGAAGATTTCACTTTTCTGAGCCTTCACAACAACTACAACCATCATCAACAAAACAATACCTGATAATCTTTTCATAACATATAGTTTAAAGTAAGAACACAACAGTGCATTCGATTATATACATCTGACTTGTTATGTCAAAGAAACACTTGAACAGATATATAAAAAGTCAATCACCCGACATTTGATATTGGCTTCATCTCAAATCTTATTCAATGCAGAAGAGCCTGGTCTCTCCCTTTTGAATAGGGATTTAGACTGAGGTTCATTAAGGTTATTTTAATCTTTATAAAGCTTCATTACGCAACATTGATCAATAAATAACGATATTTAGTAAGATCTAATAATTATAGAATAGTTTAGCGCGCTAATATATCTGTTACAAAAAGTATAGGCCATGACTGTAAAAGCAAAGAAACTCCAGGGACAAGTTGCCATTATCACAGGTGCAAGTTCAGGTATTGGTGCCGGTGTTGCCAAAGCTTTGGCTGAAGCTGGCGCTATCGTTATTGTGAATTACTCCAGCAGTCCTGAAAAAGCCGAAAAAGTTTTGACTGAAATAAAGGATGCAGGTGGAGAAGGCTTAATCATTAAAGCAGATGTTAGCAATGAGTCTGAAGTGATAAACATGTTTCAGCAGACTATTAAAAAATATGGAACCGTTGATATTCTGGTGAACAACGCTGGTCTACAGAAAGACGCCCGTTTCCACGAGATGACACTTGATCAATGGAACTATGTATTAAGCATTAATCTTACAGGCCAGTTCTTATGTTCACGTGAAGCCATCAAAGAATTTATGCGCAGAGGTATTGTTGAAGAGCGATCTAAATCTGCCGGTAAAATTATTTGCATGAGTTCGGTACATGAAGTTATTCCCTGGGCCGGGCATGCTAACTACTCGGCATCTAAAGGTGGTGTTATGATGTTGATGAAAACTATAGCACAAGAATATGCCCCGTTGAAAATAAGAGTGAACAGTATCGGGCCTGGTGCTATTCGTACACCAATCAATCACGCAGCATGGCAAACTCCCGAGGCTTATAATAGTTTGCTGAAATTAATTCCTGCAAAACGCATTGGCGAAGCTGAAGATATTGGCGGTGCTGCAGTCTGGCTCGCCTCTGATGATTCAGAGTATGTAAATGGCATCACACTGTTTGTTGATGGTGGCATGCTACTCTATCCGGGCTTTGAAGATAATGGGTAAGCCAATTATCAATTACTAATGTGAAAATGATTTTATTGCTATTAAAATAATTTATTATCACCTGATATATTATGACGGCTGAACAGAAACGTCTCATTGAAGACAAAGACAAAATAAAAAACTGGCGCAAGTTTGGTCCTTACTTAACAGAGAGACAATGGGGTACAGTACGCGAGGATTATAGCAAGTATGGCAATGCATGGGAATATGTATCGCATGATGCAGCAAGAAGTAAAGCGTATCGTTGGGGTGAAGAAGGCATAGGTGGTATAAGCGATGATAATCAGCTAGTATGTTTTTCACTTGGACTTTGGAATAAAAAAGACCCTATCATTAAAGAGCGCATTTTTGGGTTAACCGGCAATGAAGGAAATCATGCAGAAGATTGTAAGGAGGAATATTATTTTATTGACAGCACGCCAACGCACTCCTACATGAAAATGTTGTACAAATATCCACAGCAGGAATTTCCATACACCTGGTTGGTTCAAGAGAATAAACGAAGAGGTAAACTAGATCGGGAGTTTGAGCTTATCGATACAAAGATCTTTAATGAGAATAAATATTTTGATGTCTTTATTGAATATGCTAAGGCTGATGAAGAAGACCTGTTAATTAAAATTTCTATATACAACAGGGGAACTGAAGCAGCATCATTAAATGTACTTCCCCAAATATGGTTTAGAAATACCTGGGCTTGGGGATATGATAACTACAAACCAGAACTCTGTTTCGATGATGACAATATCATTCTTGTAAAGCATCATGATCTGGGAGATTATTATTTTTTTTATGAAGGAAATGGTGATCCACTGTTCTGTGAGAATGAAACCAACATAGGAAGACTTTATAACAGCCTGACATCAGGAACATTTAAAGACGGTATCAATGATTATCTTGTTGCTAACAATAAAGATGCTGTTAATACAATAAAGTCAGGGACCAAAGCTGCTATTAACTATGAAGTAAAAATTCCAGGCTTAAAATCTAAATCAATAAGCCTGCGTCTTTCGAAGAAATTTTATACAGATCCTTTTAAAGATTTTAAAACTATCTTCAAACAACGCGTTGACGAAGCCGATGAGTTTTACTCCGATCTTCAAAAAG
>DATCRE010000263.1:0-16799 GCA_036569145.1 Cyclobacteriaceae bacterium | reverse complement strand
TACGCTTCACCTTGTTGAAAACAGAAAGCCAATCCTTTTAACTGATAATTAAAATTAGAAGCATCATCCGTAATCGATTCAATAGCAAAACGTTTTTGTTGTTGCAGTTGCTCAATCAGCTTCTTACGATCATCACTCGTTTCAACCTGATGATATTTTGAATCATCTCCATCAAATCCTTTCTTTTCACTTTCACCAGCAGCAGGTTCATTCTTACCAAACATGGAAAGTTGTGGTTGTTGCTTAACGCGTGGCGCTTCAGCATTGGCTTCACCAAATGCGCGCGATGCTATGCCTTTGAATTCAAGATCATTGAAAATTGGTTTTAGTATTTCAACATTGGGGCCTGTGTACAATAATTCTTCTTCCTGAAACTGAAGAGGAACATCAATAATAATGGTTGCCAGCTTCTTCGACAGCAACGCTTGCTCACCATATTGTTCAACCAGATCTTTTTGCTTGCCTTTTAGTTCTGAAGCATGTGCAATAATTCCTTCAACAGAACCATATTGCTTGATTAGTGTAGCGGCAGTCTTCGGACCAAAACCAGGTATTCCGGGAATGTTATCCGATGAATCGCCTTGTAAGCCAAGAATATCTTTTACCTGATCTACATTCTGGATGTCCCACTTCTCGCAAACTTCTTTTACGCCCATTAAATCGACAGCATTACCCATATAGGCTGGCTTGTAGAGAAAAACATTTTCCTTCACAAGCTGTCCGAAGTCTTTGTCAGGAGTCATCATGTAAACTTCAAAGCCTTGTGTAGCGGCTTGTGTGGCAAACGTTCCAATGATGTCGTCAGCCTCATAGCCATCAAGCTCAAGGATAGGAATATTAAACCCTCTGATAATTTCTTTTACTTTGGGCACACCATAACGAATATCTTCTGGAGTTTCCTGGCGCGTGGCTTTATACGCATCGAAAATATCATCACGAAAAGTCTTGGCCGAAGTATCAAATGCCACCGCAATATGTGTCGGCTTTTGTTTTTGGATAACTTCTAATAACGTATTGGTAAAACCAAAGGGCACTGATGTGTTTATACCTTTAGAATTAATGCGCGGCGTTTTGGTAAAAGCAAAGTGGGCGCGGTAAATCAATGCATACGCATCGAGAAGAAATAGTTTTTTGTCTGGTTTACTCATTACGCAACTTAGGAAGGGAAAACGAAGATTTGATAACCGGACACAAAAATTTCTTATTTTTATTCATGACGAAATCTGCACCATCAGATTACATTTTCTATCTTATACTGTTACTAAAAAGCTGATCCTCATCACAATTCAACGAACTCTGATCTATTCAATATGGCTGATCAAAACATGCTTCCTTTGCAGGTATTCCTTGACTGGGAAAATAAAATACCAAACGCTCCTTTCTTGCGTCAGCCGTTACAAGGTGTTTGGAGAATCTGGACCTGGAAGGAAGCTGGTGATGAAATAAGACGCATTGCTTCGGCATTAAAGAGTTATAATCTGCCTTCAAAAAGTAAGGTTGCGATTCTATCGAAGAATTGTGCCCACTGGATCATGGCTGATCTCGCCATTATGATGGCTGATCATATTTCTGTTCCCATCTACCCTACATTAGACGCTTCAACTATTCAGCAGATCCTGGAACATAGTGAAACACAGGTTTTGTTTGTAGGAAAGCTTGATCACTTCGCAGCTCAGAAAAAAGCTATTCCACCAAATGTTAAATGCATTAGTTTTTCTACCTATGGTGAAAACGAAGGAGAGCTATGGGATGACCTTATTAAAAAATTTGAGCCCGAACTTCATCAAGATAAAATTCACGCGGATGATCTGGCTACCATTATGTACACATCAGGAACTTCAGGCAAGCCTAAGGGTGTAATGCTCAAATACAGGGCATTAAGTTATGCTTCTGCCAATGCCATTGAAGACTTGAAGGTACCTCAACATGCACGCATGTTTTCATACTTACCCATGAGCCACATTGCTGAACGTATAGGCATTGAAATGGTGGGAATATATCTGGGGTCGCCTATTTCTTTTGCTGAATCGCTTGAAACATTTCCAAAAAATCTAAGTGAAGTACAGCCTAATCTTTTCTTTGCAGTGCCTCGCATCTGGGCTAAGTTTCAGGAGAAGATTCTTGAAAAGCTACCACAGAAAAAATTAGACATGCTCCTTTCCATTCCTGTAGTAAAGGGTATCATCAAAAAAAGTATTAAGAAAAAACTGGGTCTTGCACATGCCTCACATATATACACAGGCGCTGCACCAATTTCACTAAGTTTATTGCTGTGGTTTGATAAACTTGGCATCGAAATATTTCAGGCCTATGCTATGACGGAGAATTCATGTTATGGAACATTTAACCGTAGCGGAGCAAACAGATATGGAACCGTTGGGCAACCACTTAAAGGTGTTGATGTGAAGATTGGCGATGATGAAGAAATTCTGATCAAACATAATGCACTGCTGTCTGGTTATTATAAGGAACCAAAGCTTACGGAAGAAACTTTTACGAATGAATATTTCCGCACTGGCGACCAGGGGTTTATCGATGCCGATGGATTTCTCACTATCACCGGACGTATCAAAGATTTATTTAAGACTGACAAAGGAAAATACATTGTACCATCACCCATCGAAGTGAGGCTGCTTGAAAATTTGGATATAGAGCAGGTTTGTGTTGTAGGTATGGGCATACCTCAACCTATAGCACTTATTGTATTGTCGGCCATTGGCAAATCAAAATCCAAAGAAGTGATTAGCCAGGTATTAGAATCAATACTTAATAAAATTAATCCAACACTTAATTCATACGAGCAACTTGAGAAGGCCGTAATTATGAAAAGTGAGTGGACAGTGGAGAATGGTCTTATGACACCTTCATTGAAAGTAAAACGCAATGAAGTTGAGCGAATACATGTTCCCCGATATGCTGAATGGTACCAGCATAAGGAGAATGTAGTTTGGGAAAATTGATTATTCAAAAACAGTAATTACTTTTACAATAATCCTTAATTACAAAGTCCGTTTAAATGATTAAAATTCTATCGACCCTCATACTCCTTTGCATTTCTCTTCACGCACAGGCACAAAAAATTATATCAAAAATTCCTATTGAATCTATTGGCAATGTTAGTCGTGATCTCGAGATTCAGGCATTTGAGATTAACGATAGCATTTTTATTGCAAACAATCTCAGAAAAAAAGAGCCAGCCAAAGCAGTATGGGTATTACCAAATGGAGTCGTTCGTGATGTGAGCACCCCAATTCTTAAAAACAAGGTATTCGTCTGTATTAACAGTATTGGCGACAGTACTTATTTCTATTACCTCGAAGATCACGCGAATTATGTTCTTTTGAAAGCGCTCATTCAAAACAAACAATCTGGCCAGATTGTTTTTTCTGATAAGTCTGTAATCTTTATTGGAGATTTTCTTAACCTGTTTAAAGTTGCCGGAAATAATCTTTATCTGACATCACTCAAGAAGGAGAAGAATGAAATTCATGTGGTTGAAATCAACAAGTTGAATAGACTTAAAGAACAGGTATTTGCTCCAACTGTAAATCTTTCTATCAATGAACGCCCATTTGTTTTTGTCCCCGAGGGTGAGCAACTCTCGCCTCACGCAGCCGAATCCACTAACAAAATATTTCAGCAGGGCTACGTACTATATATTAATATTGACAAGGATTCTAAAAAGGGTGGAACCCCGGCAAAAACATCTATTTTAAAACTCAATCTGCTTACAGGACAATCTGAGTTAAATGATGTTATCGATCTTGAAAAAATTCAATTCAGAACATATATCCAGGGTGATTATCTTTTCAAGATATCAAAAAGCCGATCAGTGGGTTGTATCATTAACATCTATAGTCTCGACAACTACAGAGTCATTAAAACTATGACAATAAATGAGACAAGTAAGATAGCCTCTAACAAATCAATCAAAAAAGATTTTCTTAAAACCACGGATAAGGAGTCTGTATGGGATGCAATTTCAAATACCAGTAATACCTTTATGACTGCAACTGTTCTGGATTCGGCCAGGATAATTTTAAAGGCGGGTTCGCACCACACAATCACTCACACTCCTGGCAATTACATACCCATCATTAGTGCAATTCCCTTGTTAGCTATTATCGGTGCTACAGTACGTCTTGCAACACTGTCCATAAGTGAGGTTGAAAGTGTAGATCAATACTTATATCTTAAATGGGATGGTAAGGATGATATTGTTTTTCCCACCGTAACTGAAAGTGCCAACCATAACATTGATGCCTTTGATATTGATTCTTTCAAGATGGGAGTCAACTACCTGTATAAAGGTTATGTTCAGGGTCACAACAAAATTTTTGGTATATATCAACGGAATGATTCGAACTCCATCGATATTTTATTGTTTGAGAATCAGTAACAGGATGAAAGACTGTTTTACGAAGCAGTCTTCTCTTTTTTCTTTTTCCTCTCCTCTTTGTTCTTCTTGATCAATTGCCTGATGCCTGAACTATTACCGCTAGACTTAAACATAAGTTTCCGCAGGTAGCCTTCTACTGGCAGAATGAGGAATGCTATAAATACCTGGATGATAAAGTCTATAACAGGCGACTTCGATGAAAATGTAGCTGATGCCGCTGTCTGTATAAATTGTATAAGCAGAATGATCGTTAACAATGAAAGTATGCGACTTACAAGTAAATACTTACTGCTTAATCTTAACGATAGCAACACCAGTAAAGCAAATATTCCAAACTCTAGAGCGTAAAACCATGTACGTTGCCAGTATGGTGGTTTAACCTGAAGCACCAGTGGTTTCATTTCATTTAGTACACCAAAAACATCTTTTGACTGAACCATTAATGTATAGGTTCCGGTGGGGAGATAAGGAAAGTCAACAATGTTATTATTGCCCGACCACTCGGACCATTCTTTATGAAGTCCTCTTAACCAGTAACGATATTCAATAGACTGAGCTCCTACATAATCAGGTTTAACAACTTCTACTGTAAGTGAACTTTCGCGTTCATCTATTAGTATTTTTAGTTTATCTGAAAGATTTCTGTTTCCATTACGAATGGATTTAACGAAGAGCGGATAACTAATTTGTTTCTTGTAATTACTGTCTTCATTGAATTTATACAGTTCATTGTTCGAAGTAATAAGCCATAATTTTTCTTTGCCTTCATCAGCCGTAATAAAACGCAGATCAGAAAATATATTTAACAGTTGGAGATTTTTTTCTTTAGCCGCACCTCCTATTGAGCTCCAGTGATGCAGATCACGATACCAGACAACTTTTTCACCAGCAAAATAACTTTTGGGAATGCCTAAGGTGTCTACTTTTACAAAGTTGTTGTTCTTATACAGAAAGAATCCATTGCTATTGACAATCCATGCTTGTCCGTTTGTTGTAAGGCCAACAGATGCATTAATGTTTTTGCCTGGCAATGTGATAGTCTCAATATTTTTTGCATCGCCATCCGCGATTTTGGTATGATAAACTTTATCACTTGAGCAAAGCCAAAGCTCATCTTCATTGCCATCAAAAATATAATTAATCTGATCATTGAGATTATCAAACAATGAAACTCGTTCCCACTTATTATTTACCAATGACCACGATCTGATTTCATCATCATACGTAGATGTGAGCAGAAATTTTTTATTCGCAAATGCAAAACGCACGGGTTCTTCTAAAACAGGTTTAGCCTGCGTACCACTCACTTCATGAACCCCTGATAAACCAACGGAAAGTAACTTTCCATTTACTTCAAGTAACTGCGACACTTTTGCATCGATGCCCTCAACTTTTTTATAAACAAATTGTGCTGATCGCAATATTCTTTGAATTCTCTTTTCTCGTTTGAACAGTTGCTTTGTTTTTGTTGGCTTGTTATCTGCTACGACAGATGGCTTTTCTTTTTCTTCTATGACAGGTTCTTTTACTTCAGCATCAGGTGTAGTTGTTTCTGTTGTTGGAGGAGTTTTGGTTTTATTTTTTCTTAAGAAATGAAAGAATCCTTTTTTCTTCGACTCGGCAACCGGAGGTGTAATGACGGGAGTTTCAACTGCGGGTGCTTCTTTTTCGGGTTCTTTTGCTTTTACGACTTTTGTATTCTTACCTCCCTTGGTTTTCTTTGGAGTGATCTTCTTTACTTCTTTAACAGGAACGTTTACATAATATATAATCTCATCATATCGCTCAACTTTTTGCAGTGTAAAAAGTCCCAGCGATGTTCCTACATACACCTGGTGTTGAAATGTTCTTGCGCATAAAAGATTTCCCTGAAGACCTTCGTAGTGACTAAAGGAATGTAGTGGAACATACGGAGCAATGCGTGTGAAACCATAATCATGTGCAATCCAGAGATTTTGATTCTGGTCATTCATCATGCAAAAAATTTCGTTGTCTGGCAGGCCTGTGTTGTAATTCACAATCTCTTGTGTTTCACCAGTTGCAGGGTTGATAAAGATTACTCCTCCACGCAACGTTCCTATAGCTGCAAGTCCGTTGTTAATCCATCGGCCACTAACAACTACACTTGCCTTGGCGTATTCTTGTGAGCTTAATACGATCTCTTTAATTCTTAATTTATCCGAACATTTAAAGACGCGGTTGTCAGATGTTCCAATTAGATATGCATTTTCATTTTGGCTGGCGAAAATAATTTCGCTGTTTTCAAGACCACCAAGTTTTGCTTTTGTAAGACGATCATTGCCTATTTTAAAAATACCTCCTTGCTCAGTATTGACATAAGCATTACCAAACAATTCGAAAATACCACTGAACGATCCCGTGACGCGACTTGAGTTGATTACAGATGTAGTGTTGCTTAATTTGGAGTAAACAAAAATGCTGGTGTCGTTAATAAAGTAAGCGTTATCTTTTGTTACAACACTTTGAAAAACATCGGTAACTGCTTTGTCTGATAAGCGTATGGTTTTTTTTACGCCATTCTGGTCTTCACTAATTTTGCCGTAACCATTAGCGCCGCCCCAGAAAATCTGACCAGAAGATTCTGCATGCAATGTGTAAACTGCACCATCACCTGAAATCAAATTCCAAAGGCGACCATCAAATTGTAATACGCCTCCCTTTGTCGCAAAGTAGAGAATACCATGACCGTCTTGTGCCATGTCAAAACAGACATTGTCAAACCGCTCGTCTTCGGGCGCATAATGTGATAGGAAATAATTTCCTGTTTGCCCAAACAATTGTGCAGAACAGAGCAGTAAGGCGATAAAGAAAAACGAGCGCATCAAATCAGTCTAAAAAATTTATGTCCTACTATACTATGGATAAAGAACAGGTAACCTCGTTCTACATATTATCCACCATCTTCAAAATCTCCTCTACATATTCTCTTGAATTTGAAAGACGCGGCACTTTGTTTTGTCCTCCTAATTTACCTCTGCCCTTCATCCAGTTATAAAAAGTCCCTTCTTTAACAGAGTGAACATGAGGAGCAATCAATGCGAGGTTGTGTGCTCGCTTGGCGTCATAATCAGAATTTACTTTTCGAAGTGTATCATCCAGAATGTTGTTAAACTCTTTCATGCTGGAGGGTTTCACCTTAAACTCGATAACCCATTCGTGTCCTCCACGTTTTCCCTGCTCCAGAAAAACGGGTGCGGCAGTAAAGTTATCAATTACAGCACCTGTTGCTTCGCATGCTTTTGTAATGGCGGCTTCCGCATTTTCGATGATTATCTCTTCGCCAAAAGCGTTAATAAAATGTTTGGTGCGTCCCGAAATTTTTATCCGGTAAGGTGATGTACATGTGAATTTAATAGTATCGCCAATGTTATAGCGCCACAAGCCTGCGTTGGTTGAAATGAGCATGGCATAATTTCTACCTACCTGCACATCTGCCAGGCTTACGGCTTTGGGGTATTGCTTATCAAGTTCTTCAACCGGAATGAATTCGTAAAAGATTCCATAATCGAGCATAAGTAAGAGCTCTTCAGAATTATTCTGATCCTGAATTCCGAAGAATCCTTCACTGGCATTATAGGTTTCCCAATAACGCATACTATCGTTAGGAATGAGTGAGGCAAATAATTTGCGATATGGTTTAAATGCCACTGCACCATGAAAGAATACTTCCAGGTTTGGCCAGATATCATGAACCGTTTTTTTCTTTTCTACCGCCAGAATATGTTGCAATAACAAGACTGTCCATGTTGGAACTCCGGCAATGTGCGTAACATTTTCACGTGTTGTCTCAAGAGCAATTTTTTCAATTTTCTCTTCCCAGTTATTCATCAGCGCAGTCTCAAGACTTGGGGTTCTGATAAACTGCGCCCACGGTGGAAGGTTTTGCATAATCACAGCTGATACATCGCCGTAATACGAATTGGCACCCGGATCAAATTCATTTACCTGATGACTTCCACCAACGCCCAACCCTTTGCCATCAAAAATATTTGTATCCGGATTATTGTTGACATAGATAGAGAGTAAATCTTTGCCACCTTTAAAGTGACATTCTTCCAATGCCTCCATCGAGACTGGTATAAATTTACTTCTGGCATTGGTTGTGCCTGATGATTTTGAAAACCATTTTATTTCAGAAGGCCAAAGCAGGTTTTGTTCACCATGCATGAGGCGCTGAATGTAGGGATAAATATCTTCATACGAATGAATGGGTACTTGTTCGCGAAACTGTTCGTATGAAATAATATCACTGAAGTGATACTTCGTGCCGATCTCTGTATAACGCGCGGAGTGGATTAATTTCTTGAGCCACTCATCCTGAACCTCATTAGGATATTTGATGAAGAGATCCATCTGGTGAATCCGCTTCTTCATTACCCAAGTCAGTATCGAGTTAATTAGGCCCATTCCAGGTTTTGACTAATACCAAAAATAAGCAGAATATACGACTTAACTTTGATTGCAGGATTAAGTTTTGGCGTTAATTGGTCTTAATTCGCAACTAAAAAACAGGTATCACAAATAATTATCCTGTGTATTTACTTTGGCTCTTCGCAATTCAAAGTTCTGGCCCAGATAAACTTTACGAACCAGTGGATCATTGGCAAGCTCTTCTGCTGTGCCTGACTTGAATAGTTTTCCATCTACCATTAAATAAGCACGGTCGGTAATGGAGAGTGTTTCATCAACATTGTGATCTGTTATGAGAATACCAATGTTTCTGCTTTTTAGTTTAGCTACGATGGATTGAATTTCTTCAACAGCAATCGGGTCAACGCCAGCAAAGGGTTCATCCAGTAATACAAAGCTCGGATTAACGGCTAGCGCCCTCGCTATTTCTGTTCGTCTGCGTTCGCCTCCTGAAAGAGACATGCCCATATTCTTTCTTACTTTTTGCAAACTAAACTCTTCCAGCATTTCATCCACACGTTCTTTGCGTTGCTGTTTGGTATAGTCTCGCATTTCAAGTACGGCCATAATATTTTCCTCCACTGTAAGTTTTCTAAAAACAGAAGCCTCTTGTGCAAGGTAGCCTATACCGCGTTTAGCACGTTGAAACATAGGTAGTGGCGTTATCTCCTGATCATCGAGAAAGATTTTTCCTTCGTTGGGTTTTATCAATCCCACAATCATGTAGAATGTTGTTGTTTTGCCAGCGCCGTTAGGGCCGAGAAGTCCAACAATCTCACCTTGCTTAACCTCAACAGAAACATTGTTCACTACAGTGCGTGTTTTATATTTCTTCATGAGGTGTTCTCCGCGAAGTACCATCTTAATTATAGTTAATGTCTTTTATTCGTAATTGAACCGACGTATGTCCGTTAAATGTATTCTCTTCAATAGTAAATGCAATGTGAAAGGACTCACCTTGTGCAAGTCGCTCATAGTGTGAAGCCAGATCAAAGCCAACAGCATTAAATACATTCACACAACCTTCTTGCCCAACCATAAAACGAAGATGCCTGTCTTTAAAACTATTCAGTCCGTTAAAGATAAAAACATTTCGGGCCTCAAACACCGGGCGCTGGTTCTCCGGTCCAAAGGGCGCCATCTGTTTAAGAACTTTAAAGAACTTAGGTGTGATGGCATCAAAGTTTATGGCGGTGTCAATGTCTAACACAGGCGTGAGCATATCATCCGTTATAGTTGATGACACAACTTCTTCAAACTTTCGTTGAAAGGCTTCCAGCTTATCCATCTCTAGCGTAAGACCAGCAGCGTATTTATGTCCTCCGAATTTCTCCAGTAAATCACCACAGGCAAAAATAGCTTTGTATAAATCAAAGCCATGCACACTGCGCGCAGAGCCTGTTATTTTATTGTTTGATTCTGTGAGTATCACGGTTGGCTTGTAGAATTTCTCTACACATCTAGCAGCAACTATGCCAATAACTCCTTTATGCCAGGTATTTTTAAAAAGAACTGTTGATTTTGCATTCCTCAATGAGTCATTGCTTTCTACCATGGCAATAGCTTCTTCTGTGATGTCAGAATCAAATTGCCGGCGTTCATCATTTCTAAGATTTACTTTTGCTGCCAATGCGAAAGCTTCTTCTTCTGTCTGCGCGACAAGCAAATCAGTAGCAGCGCTTGCATGCGCCACACGTCCAGCAGCATTGATGCGCGGACCCAATGTGAATACAATACCAGATATATCTAATTCCGTTCTGAGAGCAGAAAGATCTTTTAATGCTTTTAATCCCGGTATTGGATTTTCGTTTAATTTCTTTAATCCGTAATATGCAAGAATACGATTCTCATCGGTGATGGGAACAATATCTGACGCAATGCTAACAGCTACCAGGTCGAGGTATTCATACATTTCACTTTCATCGCGATAACGACGGGCAAATGCCTGGATTAATTTAAAGCCAAGTCCACAACCACTC
Organism: Cyclobacteriaceae bacterium; assembly: GCA_036569145.1. Classification (GTDB taxonomy): domain Bacteria; phylum Bacteroidota; class Bacteroidia; order Cytophagales; family Cyclobacteriaceae; genus DATCRE01. The sequence continues at coordinate 5,990 of DATCRE010000263.1, read as the reverse complement.
AATTCATCGTATGGATAATTGCAATCCTCACGCTTAGGATCTAGTACGGCTACTGCATTTGGAATATTTTTATCAGGAAGGTGGTGATCACAAATAATAAAATCAATGCCTTTGCTCTCGGCAAACACAACCATGTCAGACGCTTTTATGCCGCAGTCAAGAGCAACGATAAGAGAGAAGTTGTATTGAGCTGCCCACTCCACACCTGCTTTTGAAATGCCATAGCCTTCGGCGTAGCGATCGGGAATATAGATCTCGCATTTTGAGTAAAACTTTCTGAGATAACTATAGACCAGCGATACAGACGTTGTTCCATCAACATCATAATCGCCATAAATTAAAATTTTCTCTTCATTGTCAATGGCACGTTTAAGGCGTGTCACAGCTTCGTTCATGTCCTTCATCAGGAAAGGATCATGAAGCTTATCTAATGATGGCCTGAAGTAATCACGGGCCTGATCAAAATCTGAGATGCCTCGTTGCAACAGTATAGTAGCGAGGTAAGTGTTGATGTTGATGGCTTTTGAGAGAGCTTCTATTTTTTCTGGTGAAGGAATTTCTTTGTGTGCCCATCTTTTCATTCGCTGTATCATTTGAGCTCTCCATGGCTTTAGCCTGCACTTAATTAATTCTGTTCTGACTTCTAATTCGTTTCAAATTTGATAGTACCCGTGTTGCCAGATCGTCCGGGAAAACCGTCAAGTCCGCGTGCTCCTGGTGTACCATTTTTTCTTGATGGACCTAATCCAGGAGGACCATCATAGCCACCTCTTCCGGAGGAGCCAGGATATCCACCTTGGGTGAGGACTTGTATTTTATCGTCAATGAGTCCTTTCGTGTTAGTGCATGTAGTACAGCTTATTGTAAGCGTGCCTCCAGTTCCGCCGTTACCGCCGTTACCTCCATTGGCACCATTTCCTCCGTTACCACCCTGACAATGTACAGTACCAGGACTGCCACCTCCACCATGTCCACCTTCACCTCCGGTACCACCATTACCACCTGTTAAGGTAATGAAGATTTTACCTTTAATGGTAAGTTTTTCAACATAGAAAAACAGATTTATTCCATTGCCACCATCCAGGCCGCGGGCACCAATTCGTCCGCTGGTACCATTTTTACATGGGCCGATGAATGTTTCTCCATCTTTGCCTTTTCGTCCGGTTTTACCATATACGCCACGTCCATCAATAACACATGCATTTCCAAAAATGGCTACTCTGGTTCTGATAAAATTATCGGTCTTTAATTTATTGAGAATGATTCGTGAAGAATCCATCATGATGAGCGTATCAGCCACAAGAATATCTGTCTGACCCAGCTCGTAAACTTCTTTAGGTTTAATAACTAATCTGCTCACGTGTACCTGACTAAAGGACGGGGCTACGCAAAGAAATGCAAGAAAAAGAAAGACAACTTTTCTCATTTCACAAATTAGTTCTCACACGTTGAAATGCTTTTGATTTTATATTATCGATACACCATAGAAGTAAGACTTCATTCAGATCATGAAGTCTTACTGGTGCATATTATTTTCAAATTAGAATGATTTTATAATCTCGGTAAAATCACGAGACTTCAAGGAAGCTCCTCCAACCAGACCACCATCTACATCAGGACATGCAAACAATTCTTTAGCATTTGCAGCACTAACACTTCCACCATATAGAATGGTAATGTTATCAGCAACAGCCTGTCCAAATTTAGAAGCCAGATGCTTGCGTATAACAGCATGCATGTCCTGCGCTTGTTGCGATGAGGCAGTCTTACCTGTGCCAATAGCCCAGACAGGCTCATAGGCAATAATTACTTTTTGAATAGCGTTGCTATCTAAATGAAACAAGCTTTCTTCAACTTGTTTCTTTACAAGGGCTTCATGTCCATTGCTTTCGCGAACTTCTAATGGTTCACCACAACAGAAAATTGGAATGAGATTATTTTTTAAAGCTGTATCTACTTTCTTCGCTAAGAGTTTAGCGTCTTCACCAAAATATTGTCTGCGCTCGCTGTGCCCCAGAATTACGTAAGGAACACCAATAGATTTTAACATCATTGCAGACACTTCGCCGGTGTAAGCGCCTGACTCGTGCTCACTACAGTTTTGTGCGCTTACGCTGATGCGTGTGTTATTGCCCAATAAATTTTTGATCGATACCAGGTATGGAAATGGAGTGCAAAGAATAACTTTAACATCGCCCTTAACTTCGTCGGCAACCATTCCCATAACTTCGGTAGCCAGAATGTTTGCTTCTTCAAGCGTTTTGTTCATTTTCCAGTTTCCAGCAACAATTTTTTGACGCATAACAGTAAATCAATTTGGTTTAAGCCTCCAAAGATAAGGAAGATGAAGAAAGGTGAAAGAAGAAATTGGAAAGGAGATAAATTCATTTTGACGCTATGAATCACCGGTGACTAATAATTCGGTCATTCAGCTCATTTTTTTTCTGGTTTATACTTTGAATCCTTGAACAATTTATCAGCGCTGGAAATCTCCATGATAGCTGGCAGTCCTGTTTCCGGGTGGTTTTTAGCATAGCTTGATACCATTTGCCAGCCCACCCATTGTGCAATACGTCCTGGGCATTTTTCACCTACTTCAATAGTCTTCGGACGTTCACCAAGATATTTTTGCTTGATCAGGTGACTGGTGGAATAGAATACTTGGTCTTCAACCAATCTTGCCCAGATTAAATCCTGATTTTCTCGTGCGCCCTTCATCTCATCAGCAGAGTAGCCAATTAAAATACTATCGGGCAGACAAGGCAACATGTGCTTGGCGAAGTAGTACGATTTTCCATAGGCAATCATATCTGCTAAAATTGTTTTATCGGCCAGGTCTGTTTTGTTATACCGATCACTAATACCATAAATCAGTAAACATGATGGCACGATGTTCTGCTTTTCAAATTGCTTCAATAAATAATCATACATCTTAGGTCTGTATCTGGCGCCAGCACCCAGATAAAAATCGAGGCTTACAACAATGATTGAGTCTGTTACCAGAAGATCTGTATCTAAGCCACTGATGAGTGTTTTTATTTTAGGCGGATTGAAATCTGGGTAGTAAAATTTCAAATTTGTAAATGCTTCCTGGAATTGACTTTTCAATTCTGTAAGATCGCCAAACACACGGTTTGTTTCAGAAAGCAATGTATCAATATGCGGATTGTTGAACCTGTTGAAAATCTCATTGATAAAAACAGAATCGTCAGGATACTCTCTACGTCTGAAAATATTATCGCGAATCTCAGGATGACGTGTTAAGAGATCCACTAATTTTTGTTTAGAGGTAACATTTACGAACGAATCCGCTAATGAAACAAAATCGAGATTGATCTTAATGCTTGCTGTCTCTGGTTTAACAACACACTCGTTATAGGTTTTATTGCTATCACAACTTGTAAGACAAAAAATACCAAATGCCAGAACAGCAAGAATTTTTTTCATTTGCATAACAGATTTGCGCGAAGATCGGATTTTCTATTTAAACGAAAGCAGCATCTTGAAATTACTTGCTATCGAAGGTGAGCTTATCAACAAAAGTTTCGGATGTGAGTCTGAGACTTCTCACATCGTCTTTAACGGTAACATTAATGAGGTTCGATTGATCTTTGTGAAGCTCCATCAGAATATCATTTGTTACTTGTATGGTCTTCCATTTTTTAACATTACTCACTTCGTTATACAAAATAAACGCTTCACCATCTACTTCGTGTCCGAGATATTTTATTTTCTGAGGTTTACCATCCAGCGAAATCTTAAAATGCTCCTGGAGATAACTTGCCATCAGCTGATCAATCGTTAATCCATTTTTAAGATTCATAATATCCAGATCGGGTTGATTAAGTTTTCTGCGCATGGTCAACTCTACGTCATCAACAAATACCCGCATCATAATTTCAAGCTGCTTGTCTTTGTCATCCATTTCAATCTCGGTTACAGAAACATGAAGTGGATGCACATTTAACATCAATAGCCCTGCTGTAAATATGCTGATCAGAAAATTCATAAGGTATCAATCCCAGATTATTAGGAATCAAAATTAATACCACTGTGGTTCTGACACCACTCTTTGAAAAAAGAATTATTAAATTTTACAGAGATTCCTGTACCTTCTTCCAATCCATATCGAATGGAACAGGCTTAAAATCATTTTTTGTTTTGTACCTCCGTGACTGCTCAATGCGTTTATCATTGTGCGGATGGGTCATTAATATCTCCAGGTTTTTATTGTAGTCGAGATCTTTTTCATTGAGTCGTTCAAAGAAACGACCAAGACTCTTTGGCGCAATGCCTGCTTTCTCCAGGAGTTCTAATGCAAAAACATCAGCCTCTTCCTCCTGCTTACGATCGAAGCTTGTGCCGATAATTTCCTTTAACACCTGCGTTAGCACACTTGGGTCGCCACCTGAAAGTACACTTACAATTGCCGTGATGGAAAGCTCTTTCATCATTTTGCTTACTACGTGTCTTTTTTCGGCATGCCCGATTTCATGCGCTAATACAGCAGCAACTTCTTCTGGTGTTTCTGCCAATTGCATTAAACCAGAGAACACATAAATATTAGCACCCGGAATTGTAAAGGCATTGATCTCTTCGCTTCGAAGCAATGTAAATTCATATCGATACTTTGTGCTGTCGAGCGCTTTGATCAATCGTTGCGTAATCTGTTGAAGGGCGCTATCAGCTTTGTTGTCTTTGATTGTTGTGTATTTATTCTCAATCATGTCTTTGAATAAATCGCCCAGCTGTTCTTCCTGTTTAATGGAAACTTCATAACTAAGATCAATATCGGACTTGCCAATTTGCCTTACCAGGAAATAACCACCGGCAAATAATACAGCACCGATAGCTAGCAGAATAAGAAGATCACGTAATGTGCTGCTGCGCATAAAAACTAAAAGGGAGGCTTGTTAATGGGTTCTGAAGGATTTTCATCTTCAGGTTTAACACGGTAAGCGACCTCGTAAGCAATCTTACCAAAAAATAAAAAATAATACATTTTTCCCTGGCGGGCTTTGTAAGCAGCTATTATGCTTACAATGAAATATAAAAACGTAGAAGCTCCCGCAAATACAACGGCGGCCCAAAATGTTTCATTGAGCGTTAGATCAGTAAGGAAAATTCGCACGGCCCAGATTACTACAACCCAGTTGATGAGGGTTGTTGGTATTTGCGATAGCAATGATTGCAGACAGTGAAAATGTATGAACCTGCTTTTCTTTCGATTTACATAATAATAAACAATAGCGGCAATCAGGTTGATGATTGGCAACGGCAGCCCGACGGCTACCGCTGCAAACATCATAAGGTATGCGCCCATAGCATCTTCTTTTTCGCGCTCTGCTATTTCATCGGGCTGAGGTAATGGGTGAAATTCCATTGTTGAGTTTCTTAATCTTATTAATCCAGTGAAAACGGAGGGTAAGTATCAGTCATGTTTCCTAAATACAAACCTACACGTGCACCCCAGCGTAAAAAGCCGGTCACGAAATTATGAATTCCCTCTGGTAATTTTCCTGTAAACAGAATTGCCCACCAGCCAATAAACAAGGCAATGACAACACCGATGTAAAGGAAAAACAAAGCAAATCCATGAGGTATAGCTACATAAAGCCAGCCGAAGAATGCTTTTACAAGCACCATGCCGCGGCTTAACTTTTCAGGATATGGAACATCGACAGTAACAGCTTCATCTGTTACTGAACTGATTCCAAAAGCAGGGTAGCCATCTGCCAGATTAAACATGCGAGCCTGTAGACGCGTGCGCCAACGCAACAGGCCTACCTGAAATTCGAAAAAGCTTTGCGGATACCTGCCAGTGAAAAGGATAATCCAAAAGGAGACAAAGCCAAGGATACCTCCCCAGAGTCCTACGAAAAACAGTACGAATGCATGGGGTAGTACGATGTAAATGAAACCAAAGAATGATCGCAGGAGTAGCTCTCCGCGCGACATACTTTCTGCGTGTTTAATTGTAAAGGTCATTT
>DATCRE010000262.1:0-3435 GCA_036569145.1 Cyclobacteriaceae bacterium | reverse complement strand
ATATCACGAAGCTCATCCCAGTTCATGTAGTCACTGCCACCAACTGTTTTTGTGTTTATAAACATGGTGGCTGGTACATTAAATTTCTTTAATAGTGGAAATCCATTTTTATAGAAACTTTTAAAGCCGTCATCGATCGTAATCACAGCTGTTTTCCGTGCAGACTCAGCGGATTGTAAATAAGTTAGGGCATCTGTAAAAGAAACAACGGTGTAGCCATTATCACGAAGCCATGTTAGATGTGCTTCAAAATCCTTAACAGGTGTGTTGGTGGTAGGGTATCGTGAATCTCCAAAACGATGATAGATAAAACAAACAACTTCCTTATCTGATATACTCTGATCGATGTGGTAATGGCTATTTGTTTTTCCGCAGCACAGTAAGATAATAATGAGAGAAAGGCAGAGAATTCTCATGATGATCGAATCAATCTTCAAGTATATCTTCCTGTATATATTGCGGATCAATTTCATAACGATCAAACTGCGTAAAGTTATTTCGCTTGATAATTTGTTTGAGCTGTGTAGTATATAACGTTCTTCGTTCGGAAAAGTATTTCAGATGCGGTAAAAGCTCAAAAGGATCGTCGGTTTTAGCACGAGCCTCGCGTAAACTTTTATAGGAGCGCGAACGGGCGAGGATTTCAAAGTAATGAACAATGGACTCAGACATATCTTTATAAGAACGAAGATATGTTCTTTTATCTTTCCTGGCTATCCGCGCCGGTATTCGTGAATCATGAATATTATATGACCAGACACCAAACAAATTATTAGCTTCAAGAAAAAATCTTGACTTACCCCAACCACTTTCAACAGCAGCTTGTGCCAATACCAGACTTGTCGGCAGACTTCCAATTCGTATTTTTAATTCATCATCAGTTTTAGCACGATACCTGCTTTTCATTTCATCATAGAAGATACTATCAGCACTGCTCCATTCTTTTTTCTTAAGTATTGATTCAACCTTTATTCTACGCTGATCGATTTCATACTTGGCAATAAGAATGGAAGGCAGCACTGCAGAAATGAATTTTGCCTTGGCTTTACGAACAGGAAGTTTCTCAAGACCATATACATTAGTATAAAGCACAGGTTTTATACGAGGCTTTGCAACCAATATAATTTGATCTAACGAAGTTAATTTAACGGATTCAGTTTGGAGATGATATGACTTCTCTAAAGGATGTTCACATCCAGATAGAAAAAGAAGAAACACTCCCGTTAGAATCAGAAAAAGAGTAAAATCACGATTCTTCATTATGAATATTCCCGGTTCAAAGTAACGCAACTATGCTTTAAAACAGAAATAAGTGTCTATACTTTATTGTATTGAGGTTGGCAAAACGCGTTTCCTGCGTGTATTAAAAGGTTTTTGAATTCCCAAATAATTCCGTTAAACCACAAAGTCACGAAGTTTCACTAAGGAATATTTCGCTATAAAGACATTAATTAAGAATGAAGTTTCACTAGTAGTTGAAATATAATTTTTTTTCTTTGTGCCTCTTAGTGTACTTTGTGCCTTTGTGGTTCCCACATGCTTTAATAGAACTAAATATAATGACAGAAAGCCAGCCCAATAATCCTTTACATGGAAAAACATTAGAGATGATTGTAACACATCTTGTTGATTATTATGGTTGGAAAGAACTAGGAGAGTTGATCACTATTAATTGTTTCATTAGTAATCCAAGCATAAAATCAAGTCTTACATTTCTACGCAAAACTCCTTGGGCCAGAAAGAAAGTTGAAGATTTATATCTTAAAACTTTTGAACCACAAGACACTAAGGACACAAAGATTCACTAAGAATTTCTTCTTTGGTTTTCTGAATATTTTTATCCTATGCAGTTCTGTATTGAATTTTTTCTTTGTGTTTCTTCGTGTTCTTAGTGTCTTTGTGATTCATTCTCACTATTTCTAATCAATATTTTTAATCATTTGATTAATTTATTTGTTTAAATCAAAAACATCATTTACGTTTGTGTCGTTATTCAGCGCAAATGAAGAAGGTAAAAAAGGAAGTTGATAATACTACGGAAGATAAAATAAAGGAAGCAGCACGTGTAGTGTTTACACGCAAAGGCTATGCTGCTGCCCGCACCCGCGATATTGCTGAAGAAGCGGGGATTAATCTTGCTCTTCTCAACTATTATTTCCGAAGCAAAGAAAAACTGTTTGACATCATCATGATGGAGAATGTACAACGCTTCATTGTTGGCGCAAAAGAAATTCTAGCGGATGAAGAGACTGGTTTGAAAGAGAAGACGGAGAAAATAGCAATGCGTTATATTGACATGCTTATTCTGAATCCTGATTTGCCATTGTTTATATTAAGTGAACTACGCACAAACCCTGATCAGTTGATTGATAAGATGGGTTTGAAGAATGTTATTGCAAAGTCAAATTATTTTCTGCAACTTAAAGAAGCAGCGAAGGCACAGAAGGTAAATCCATTACACTATTTCATGAACACACTGGCCTTGATAGTATTTCCATTTGTAGCCAGTCCTATGATTATGAATGTGGGTAACCTGAAACCGGCAGACTTTACAGCCCTGATGCAGGAGCGTAAAAAGCTCATAGCAAAATGGGTTGAGGCAATCATTAAAGCCAAATAATTTTTTTTGACCTTTTATTAATCAAATGATTAAAACGAAATATTAAATAATACATCAATGAAACGCCTCATTCTATTGATCTTCTTCACTCTGGCAGCTTTCGTAAGCCAGGCACAGCAGATGGAGTTGTCGCTTGAAGATTGTTATGCTCAGGCGCAGCAGAACTATCCCTTGGTGAAGCAACGTGAGTTGCTGACTAAAAGTAAAGAGTATTCAATCGACAATATTTCGAAAGGAAATCTTCCTCAAATAGTTGTTGCAGGGCAGGCTTCTTACCAGTCAGCCGTTACACAAATTCCTATTAAGATTCCAAACCAGGATGTTCCCCAGATTCCTAAGGATCAATACAAGTTATATGGAGAAATCAGTCAACCACTGACAGATCTTGTTACGGTGAGTCGTCAGAAAGAAGTACAGGAAATAAACTCCATGATTCAGCAGCAGAATCTTGAAGTAGAACTTTATAAGCTCAGAGACAGAATCAATCAATTATACTTTGGAGCTTTGCTTATTGATGAACAATACAATCAAAATGAGCTATTGAAGAAAGACATTCAAACCGGTATCGATAAAACCAGTGCCGCTCTTGCCAACGGAAATGAATTTAAAAGCAGTGTTGATAAATTAAAAGCTGAATTATTAAAAGCTAATCAAAGAAGTATTGAACTGAAGGCTTCGCGCAAAGCATATATTGATATGTTGGGATTATTTGTGAACAAGATACTGGATGAAAATATAACACTCCTTAAGCCAAATGCTGTTGTTATACAGGAGACTATCAACAGACCTGAGCTTAAACTTTATGATTATCAAAA
>DATCRE010000261.1:0-8981 GCA_036569145.1 Cyclobacteriaceae bacterium | reverse complement strand
AGGGCAAATCGTTCCTTCTTGCCAATCTTGCTATATGCAGCATCTTCATGTGCGGCGTGCTCGTCACACAAATCAATAATCTGTTCGAGATCTTTTTGGATAGCTTTTCTGATTTTTATGTTTTTCATTGGCTGTGGTTTGGGCCTCATCCCAAACCCTTCTCCGGAGGAGAAGGGCTTAAGTCCCTCTCCCTCGGAGAGGGATTTAGGGTGAGGCTACATTTCTATTTCCTGACGAAGGAACGTGATAAAATAATCAAAGTATTCAGGACGGTCTTCCTGTTTTAATAAGGCAATAAACTGCTGTCGGTGCAAACCTTCGGATGTTACTTTTACAGTCTTAACATGATTGGAATTTAAGTGAGGCTTTAGTGCCCAGCGCGGCATAACGAGCACACCCATATCGGCTTTCACCATTTCAACAGATGCTTCTGTCAGCGGAAGGATGGTTATATTTTTAGGTTGTACATTCGCAGGCTTTAATACGCGTTCATATACAGTAACCGTGTCAAGCGGCTCGGAGTGAATGATCAGATTTTCGTTTTTGAAATCTTCGGCGGTAACATATTCCTTTGAAATCCAGGGGTGTAATTCTGAAACGAGCGCCACCATCTCATCTCGGAATAATTCAATATATTCAATTTGATCATTAACGATTGGATCGCTGGTGATAGCGAGATCAATTTGTCCCTGTAGTAATTTCTGAATTGGTCTGTGTGTAGCTTCAAAAACTATTCTCACTTCAATGGAAGGAAATTCAATATGGAATTTTTTTAACAGGGCAGGCAACCAATGATAGCTCGTGTAACACTCTGTGCTTATTCTGATCACTCCGTTTTCACCACTGATGATCTCTTTTATTTCACGTTGAACTTTGTCAAGCTCTTTCAGAATGATATGAGAAGCAGCTAATAATTTTTCACCGGCTTCTGTCAAAATTAGTTTTTTATTAACGCGATGAAAAATCTTCGTGCCCAACTGAAGTTCAGCTTCGCGAAGCTGATGGCTCAAGGCACTCGGTGTAAGGTGGAGTTTCTCGATGGCGTTAGCCATGCTTCCTTCTTCAACAATCGCTCGCACTAATTTCAGATACCGTATCTCCATAGTTAACTGTCTGGCAAATATACTTTCGTGACTGTTCTCTCCATGTTAATTTGATTGAAAATATTTCATCATCATCGTTAAAATAATTCTCTTTTATGAGATTAGCCTGATTGTGTTATTTGCAATAATAGTTTCAGGTTCCAAGTTCAAGGTTGATGTAGCAATTGAACCATGAACCTGAAACTTTGAACTGAATCATCCTAAACATAAAAGAAAATGAAGACACAAATTGAACACTACGAAAACAAATTAGCTTATGAAATTGACTCTTCTGATTTGTATGATGCACTTAACAATGGAATAAACATTGTTGTAATCGATGCCCGTAAACCTGAAGGCTTTGAGCGTGAACATATTCCTGGCGCAGTCAATATTCCGCATCGAACCATGTCAGTTGAAACAACAAAGGATTTAAACAGGCAAGCTATCTATGTTACCTATTGTGATGGCATCGGCTGTAACGCTTCTACCAAAGGAGCGCTGAATATGGCCAGACTTGGCTTTGCCGTAAAAGAATTAATTGGTGGTATCGACTGGTGGAAACGCGATGAGTATTCTACCGAAGGCAGGGAAGGTGTGGAGCGGGGGATGAGTGTTAAGTGTGCTTGTTAGTAGTTTGAGTTCAGAGTTGAAAAGTTCCAGGTTCAAGGTTAGGACAACATTAACCTTGAACTTGGAACCATGAACTACAGAATTTTGAATCTGAACAAGAAACTTAAATCAGTATCCCCATTTCTTCATAACAGCAAGATCTTCTTTAACACACTCAATCGGTGTTTTGCCTTGATACGATTCCTGCTCAATAATAAAGTGAATGGTGCCGCCAGATTTTCTACCGATGTCGATAACTTCTTTTACAGGCACAATGCCTTTTCCTAAAATTGTGCTGTCATATTTTTCGTGAGTACCTGCGCTTGCGATCTCGTCTTTAACGTGCATCGATTCAAAACGTCCAGGAAATTTCGTTACGATATTAAGAGCAGTTTCTCCTCCATTGTAGAGATTACCAATATCAAGTTGCTGCATAACGAGCGATGGATCTGTATTGTTAAGAATGATATCGTAAACAGCAATACCATCAAGCTTTTGGCTAAATTCGAAGTCATGGTTGTGATAGCCAAACTTCATTCCTGATTTTTTACAGAGCTCTCCACTTTTGTTGAAGATTTCCATATAATGTTTTATATCATCTGTAGTCTGTCGCATACTTTGGTCAAGCCAGGGACTGATTACAAATTGTTGTCCCGCAATAGCAGCATCCTCTACAGTTTGTTTCCAGCTGGTTGAAAAATCTTTTGTGGTTTCATCCCAATGATCCTTTCGCATAACAGTGTGCCCACTAGGCATTTTTAGTCCCAGGTCATCGAGAATTTTTCTAAACTCTTTTGCTGTGTAACCGTAGAATTTCCGATCCACATAATTAGCATGCTCAACATTTTTATAGCCCATAGCGGCCAGTTGTTTAAGCGAACCGAGGGGATCTTTTTTCATATCTTCTCTAATGGAGTAGAGTTGAAGACCTGTAAGCTCTGCAGACTTCGATCCAGCCAGCATTGTTTTAGATATCAGCATGCTGCCGGCCAATGCAATAGCACCCTTCTTAAGAAAATCTCTTCTTGAATTCATAGAGGTTTGATTTTATGCTTAACACAATTTTATAATAGCAACTAAAGTTAATCTTCCCTGCGATCTTTGATTCAATTTGTGTATTTAGTTTTCGCACAAACATGCAAACGGCTTAGATTTAATATAAAAGGTGGAATGTTATAGCTGTTCCTGAATCTTTGAGACTTATGCGCTAACTTAGCGTATTTTAAGGAAGGTGATGATGACAATTTCGGTTGAGAATATTTTATTACTAGGGTCGCTGTTGCTTTTTGTCAGCATTATTGCCAGCAAAACATCTTTCAGGTATGGCATTCCAACGCTAATTCTTTTTCTGATCATCGGTATGCTCGCCGGATCGGATGGTCCCGGAAAAATTTATTTTAACGATCCTGAAATTGCCCAGTTTCTTGGCGTTGTGGCGTTAACCTTCATTTTGTTTTCAGGAGGCCTTGATACTAAAATGGAAAGTATCAGACCTGTTTTAAAAGATGGGATTTCATTGTCAACACTAGGAGTCCTTATTACCGCCAGCTCTGTTGGTTTGTTTTCCTATTATGTGCTTAACTTTTCTATTATTGAAGGTTTATTGCTTGGAGCCATTGTTTCGTCTACGGATGCCGCAGCTGTATTTTCTATTTTACGTTCGCGAAGCATTGGATTGAAAGGAGACATCCGTCCGTTGCTTGAGTTTGAGAGCGGAAGCAATGACCCGATGGCTTACTTTCTTACCATTAGTCTTGTTTATCTCGCCACGACAAAAGAAGCCAGTGTTCTATCGCTCATCCCCAAGTTTTTTATAGGCATGGCATTGGGTGCGCTCTGTGGATACGTGATGGGTAAGATAATGACATGGACAGTTAATCACATAAGTCTTGAGATTGAAGGATTATATCCCGTATTAATTTTATCGCTGATCTTTTTTACATATTCGTTCACCGACAGGATAGGAGGTAACGGATTTCTTGCCATCTATATAGCCGGCATCATTCTGGGTAACAGTAACTTCATTCATAAAAAAAGTCTTATGAAGTTTTACGATGGACAAGCCTGGCTCATGCAGATTGTGATGTTCGTTACGCTCGGACTTTTGGTGTATCCCAGTCATATCATTCCAATTCTCGGTGATGGCTTTATGATCTCTGCTTTCCTGATTATTGTAGCCAGGCCATTGGCTGTGTTTACATGCTTGTCATTTGCCCGCAATTTAAATTTCAGGAGCAAGTTATTTATATCATGGGTTGGATTACGTGGAGCGGCGCCCATCGTCTTTGCAACGTACCCGTTATTGGCAGGTGTTCCTTATGCTCCTGATATTTTTAACCTCGTGTTTTTTATTTCAGCAACTTCTGTATTGTTACAAGGAACAACGCTGCCGTATGTGGCTCGCTGGCTGCACGTGAGTGTTCCTCAAAAATTGAAGCGCAAGTTTCCGTTGGATATTGAACTGAAAGATGATTTCAAGTCAGAGCTTTTTGAATTTGACATCCCTGAAGGTTCGTCTTCCGTTGGTAAAGCCGTGGTTGAATTGAATATCCCTAAAACAGCGCTCATCGTTATGATCCATCGGGAAGGGAAGTATATGACAGCAAATGGCGAGACAATTTTACAGGCTGGAGATCACCTGCTTTTGATGGCCGATACCAAGGAAACAGTCAAGACCATTCAGGAAACTCTGGGAATTCATTTATAACCATACATCTATTAAGATTGCAAAATAACTGATTAACTTAACAATAATTTGGTCTATAGCTTTTTGAAAATACGTGTGATGAGAATGGTAAGAGGTTTGTTTTTAGTTGTTTTTTATTTTTTTACATTCAGCATTACACTTTTTGGACAAACCAAATATGTAACAGAGAATGGGCAGATTGATTTTACTTCCAATGCCGAGCTTGAGTTAATAAAGGCTTCTTCCAATAAAGTTCGTGGTATCCTTGATCCTTCCAATAACCAGGTTGCTTTCGTTGTTGACATTCTTTCATTTAATGGATTCAACAGCGCTCTTCAGCGTGAACATTTCCTTGAAAAATATATGGAGGTTCATAACTTTCCCAATGCAGAGTTTAGCGGCAAGATTATCGAGCATGTAGATTTTCAGACTGATGGAACCTACGATGTTCGTGCTAAAGGAACACTCGATGTTCATGGGCAGAAACAGATTCGTATTATAAAAGGTAAGGTCACAATCAAGAATGGACAGATAAAGTTTGATAGCAATTTTATAATTCCGTTAAGTGATCACAATATATCTATCCCCAGTATTGTAAACCGTAAAATAGCCACAGAGATAGATGTTACTTTTAAAGCTACGATGACAATTAAGGGGTGACATGAAGAAGTTACTTATACTTTTAATTTTAATTATATTCTCTAAAACCCTCTGGAGTCAGACACCCTATTTTCAGAAATATTCTCTTCTCAAGAAAAATGAGGCCGTGCAGGTGTATAGAATGTTTCAGGATCATGCTGGTTTTATGTGGTACGGAACCAACCGTGGACTCTTTAAATTCGATGGCCTTCGATTTTTACACTATACAATAGCCGATAGTTTGCCAGATGATAATGTTACTGCATTAGCAGAAGATTCATTAGGCCGCCTATGGATGGGACATCGAAATGGAAAGATTTCATTCTTTGCCAATAATTCTATCGTACAGTTTAAATCAGAAGAGGGCAATTCTAATAGTGAAATATCTGATTTGCTGTTTGATAAGAAAGGACATCTGTGGTTTTCCACTCGAGGTGATGGCCTCTATTATTATGTAAAGAACCGCTTATACAGGTTGGATGAAGAGGATAACCTGCCTGATCTTTTTGTCTATGATCTGATGGAGGACAATAACGGTTCTGTTTGGGCAGGAACTGACGGTGGTGTAGTCCGATGCACGCTAAAAGATACGAGTGCCCAAATAGAAGTTTTTAATTCTGATAACGGACTGCCTGATAACATTATCAAGAAGCTCGCCCTTGATGATAAAAACTCCATCTGGATGGCCACTGAGGATAACGGTATACTTGAATTTAATCCACTCACTAAAAAATGGATTTCAAAAATTAAGTATGAATCTCACTATGGTACGATAACCGATTTTATCATCACAAAGGAAGAGGTATGGGCATCAACCTCTCAGCTTGGACTCCTGGTGTTTGATCGTAAAAATGAACAAACCAAAATTTATACTCCTCGCACAACACCGGCTCTCACATCCATCATGTCAATTCTTAATGACACAGAAGGAAACATTTGGATAGGAACAAAAACAGGAGTTACCAGATGCAACGGCGACCACATTGAGTTTATTATTGATTTAAATGGTTCTCAAAATAGCAATGTCCTGGCAATGACTTTTGATCAGACCAACGCATTGTGGTTTTCCACCAGCGATGGTTTATTTAAGAGAACCGTGGCAGAAGGTAATGCAACGATTAAGAATCAATTGGTGGGAACTAAATTTCAACAGTATACTATTATCAGTTTATATACTGACCCGTATGGCTATGTCTGGGCCGGACTTTTTGGCGAAGGCCTACTTCGCATTAATCCACAAACCAATAAGATCACCTACCTGACTAAAGAACTAAGAAATGGTAATGTGCTAAACATTACAGGAAGAGGTAACATAGTTTGGCTGGCTACGCTTGGCGGTGGTGTTAAAATTACGATTCAGGGAGAGAAGCTTGATGTAAAAAATTATACCCACGAAGATGGCCTGATATCAGATTATATTTACCAGGTTTTTATTGATAGTAAAGATCGTGTGTGGTTTGCTACCGATGGGAAAGGTGTTGATATGTTGGATACACAGGGCTTCCATCATTTTGAAAAAGACTTTGCAACCAAAGTTGTTTATGGCTTTGTCGAAGATTCTAAATCAGCAATATGGGCTAACGTGCAGGGAGAAGGATTATATAAATTCGATGCAACAAATTTTGTTCCGGTGAGCGAAACCAAACTTCGCGACAACAGCATCAGTGCTTTTACTTCTACAGCTGCTGGCAATATCATCGTCATGAATGAGCTTGGTATTGATTTCATCAATGTAGAATTAAATAAAGTTACTCCCCTTACCAATGAGGTTAACATGACCACACGGAAGGGAAATCTTAATTCAATAGCAAGAGATCGTTATGGAAGAATCTACTTTGGCACTGACGCAGGTGTTGTATCATGTTCTGGAGAAATAAAGAATGCATCGCCCAAACCTTTTATTGATAAACTGAAAATTCTCAACCACGAATCGTTACCTGTTAATAACCTCACACTTGCCTATGATCAGAATAATGTAACCATAAGCTATCATGGCTTTTGGTATCAGAATCCGGAAGAATTAAACTATAAATACACGCTTATCAATTACGATCAGGAGTGGATCAGCACAGGCGACCGATCTGTTACATATTCAAGTTTACCACCGGGAGATTATACCTTTCACGTTATGGTTTCTGCATCAGACGATTTTGATAATGCTTTAGAAACAACATATCACTTCGTGATCAAGCCGCCATTTTGGCGAACAAATTCATTCTACGCTGGAACATTAATGCTTATTGTTTTCGTAGGATACTCTTATTTAAAATTCAGAGAGCGTAAACTTATCCGTGATAAGAGAATTTTAGAGGAAAAAGTTGTTGAACGTACCCGCGAGATTCAAATGAAGACAGAAGAAATTAATGCTCAGGCTGAAGAGATCAGAGGCATTAATGAGAATCTTGAAATGCTTGTGCAGGAACGTACCCGTGAGTTGGAGAAAAAAAATAAAGCACTTGAAGAATCAGCATTTATAATAGCACATGAACTTCGTGCACCCGTGGCCAGTATTCTTGGATTAATTAATCTGATCTCTAAGACAGAACTAGACAATAAAGAAAAAGAAATTGTCAATCACATGAGCGACTCTGCCGAGAAACTTAATTCCATCGTCCGAACAATTACGAAGGCAATTGAGCGGGGTGATAGTTTTACAAAGTCTGATTAATTAGATGTCGATGTGGTAAACATCAGTATCGTTGCGTGCTATATGCCGTACACAAAATCCACCAGGCTGTGGTATTTCCTCTACAAGATCAAACTGTTTACATGACTTTGGCAGACCAGAAAATATGAGTAAAAAATGAAACATCATACCACCTGGTATAACAGTCCAGGCAGGAGCCATGGAAATGTTTTCAGCATGCACAAGTTGAACTTTCGTGCCTGTAGATTGATCAATAAGAAAAGTTGTTTTCCAGATACGGATAAGCATCTCCTCAGCCAGGTTATCAAAATAACAATGCACATATACGAATGAATCCTCCAAAGAAGTAGGAGATATAGACGTTAGTATCTCAATGTCGACTTCTGGCTTGGTTCGAACCGGTGGCTCCTGAATGCTTCCCACAACATTGAATTATAAATGTGAAGATGCAAATCTCGCTTCTTTCTTTCATTGAGACAAGTCTTAAGAAATTCTTAAGATTCTTGATTGTGCCCGCCGTGGTCTTTGTATAACAAGGTTTTGATAATCTCAGTCTGTTGTTTTTTACATCTCAAGACTACAATCGAATGAAGCCTTGAAATTTATCGCGTTTTGGAATTGAACTTTCGGATTTTTGGTATCTTGAGGGCCTGTTTATTGCTGCCTTCTATTAACTTATTGAAAAAGAGCAAGATGTAGAAAGAAGCAAGGGCCTTACGGGCTGAGCTGGAATTTTAAAATTGAGTAGCATGAAAATATTAGTTTGCATTTCGCACGTACCAGACACAACTTCTAAAATCAACTTTGTTGAAAACAATACAAAGTTTGATAGTAATGGCGTTCAATTTATTATTGGCCCTTATGATGATTATGCCCTGGCCAGAGCTATTGAATTAAAAGAAGCTAACGGCGCTTCTGTAACCGTACTCAACGTTGGTCTTGCTGATACCGAGCCAACCATACGCAAAGCATTAGCCATTGGTGCTGATGATGCCATTCGTGTGAATGCTGAACCTGTGGATTCGCTTTTCGTAGCTTCTCAAATTGCTGAACATGCAAAAGGAGCGGGCTATGATCTTATTTTGATGGGACGAGAGTCCATCGATTTTAATAGCGGTGTTGTGCATAGTCTTGTAGGTGA
Source organism: Cyclobacteriaceae bacterium (assembly GCA_036569145.1). Lineage (GTDB taxonomy): Bacteria > Bacteroidota > Bacteroidia > Cytophagales > Cyclobacteriaceae > DATCRE01. Next base: position 174 of record DATCRE010000261.1, on the reverse strand, counting down.
GTTGCTGGGCATTCCATCAATCTCTCCTGTAATGAAGTTGGATATCGAAGGATCAGCTGCCAGGCTTTCTCGCGAAATAGAAGGTGGTAAAGAATCACTCGAACTTAATCTTCCATTCGTAGCCGGATGTCAGGAGCCAATAGCAGAATGGAAAATTCCAAATATGCGTGGCAT
>DATCRE010000260.1:0-4291 GCA_036569145.1 Cyclobacteriaceae bacterium | reverse complement strand
ATCTCCATAACGATTGAGCGCCAGACAAGTCATGCCTTGCAAATAAATATTGTAGGATAACCAGTACTTCTTTGCCTGTCCTAAGAAATAATTGAATGCTTCTTTGTGAGCGCCTGATATTTCAACATCTTTAAAATAGCTTCGCGCATACAAGTAGTTGAAATGAATATAGTTGATGTTATCATCTTCTAATTTAATTTCTTTGCGCTTTGCAGCTTCCTTCAATTGCTCATAATCATACGTTAATTTGTTATCCATATAATCAACAGCGCTGTTGATCATATTCCAGGTACGATGATCATTTCGGATTGACTTCACGTCCATCACATCAAGATGTCCCATGGCACCTACAATATGTTGTGTCATGTAACGATCTTCCGGAAAACCCGGGAACCAGCTAAAGCCTCCGCTTGACTCTTGTGCTTTCAGCACTTTATCAAGAGCACGTTCCATTTCATTGCCCATACGATTCAGATCAAACAGTAAACCTAAAGCACGTTTACGCTGACTCTCGTCTTTGGCCTGTAACACCCACGGAGTTTCTTCAAGCAATGCAGTCTTCAGATCCTGGTTCTTTTCAAGATTAGAGAGCAGTGCATCAGGTTGAATGTTCTTCCACGTATCAAACACGTTCTTAATCTTTGGATTAGAGTTAGCAATGTGCGATGCTACACTGTTAGCATAATATCTGCTGAAGGTTTGTTCAACACATTCGTAAGGATATTCCATCAGGTATGGCAACGCCTGGATAGCATACCATGCCGGGTTAGATGTAAACTCCAACGTGTAACGTTGATGACGTAACGTTGTCGATTTGTTGTTTAACAACTTGTCGAGCTTAAACTCTTTTGTCTGCTTGCCGCGAATAGGTAAAGGTAACGTCTCGGTGATGAGCATCCGGTTCGTTACAACAGGCAACACCATTTCTTCGCCATCAGAAAAATTACCTGCCTTTGCTACAATGCGGTACGTAATGGCTTGTATACCTTCTGGTATTTCAATGCTCCATTCAAGGCTTGTGCTTTGTCGTGGCTTTAATGAAAAATTTTGCGCGGTGTTGTTATTCTTCATCACGTCATCAACAGGCTTCATGGTAAATGCATCGAAGAATTGTAACTGCGCTTGTCCGGTTAGATCTTTATCAACCAGGCTACTGATCTTTGCGGAGAACTTCATTTTGTCATTCTCTCTAAAGAAGCGTGGTTGATTGGGCACAACCATAATATCTTTCTGCGTTACAAGCTGGTTGCCCGTCATACCTGATTTCAAATCTGCTGTGTGTGCAAAGCCAAGCATTTTCCAGCGTGTAAGTGCTTCTGGTATGGTGAAATTTATAATGATCTCCCCTTTCTCGTTGGTTTGTAAATGAGGATAGAAGAAAGCAGTCTCATTAAAGTTCTTCCGGATTTTCACGTCTGAGAGATCAACCTTCTTCCCTTCGTCTGCCTCTGGCTTTGCAACTGCGGAGCTATCTTCCTCAGCAAGTTCTTCACGATACCTTGGACTTCTAACAGTTTTAGATTCCTCTGGCTCTGCTAAAACTTCATCTGCTACCATACTTTTCATCATCATCGGCGCAGCACCAGCTCTGTAGCGTCGGGAGTCTCTGGAGAATTGATAAAAATTATATCCAAACCAATTGAAACTATCAAAGTAAGGACTTGATGGTGAACGTGAGTGACCAGGATTCCAGGTTTCGACATAGGCATTCAGGTCGGCTTTATCAAATCCGTTGGTGCTTGCCCAACCTAATCTTGTATAAAGTGAATTATAAAAACTTGCATACCAGTTATTCACTCTGAATTCATCTAGCGATGCATCGTATAATGTCGCTACCATTTCTGCGGCTATCTTATCAGCTGTTTTACCTTTGATGAGAATTTTCCATTGCTCCTGCGCACCGGGCTGCAGTTTATCACGGAAGCTTTCAAAAGTAATATCAAGTTCTTTGTTGGTATATGGAACCGTTACAACAAAACTTTGTGAGTAAAGCCTGTTCTCCTTTATAAAAGTGTAGTGAACACCAATGTTGCCGCGATATTCTTCTTTAACAGGAATCTCGAATAAGCGTTGTTCATTTTTAAGTGTTAACCATTCTTTGGAAAGAATTTGTCCATCGCGTTCAACTTCATAGAGCACAGTAATTTTTTCGGATGTGCCTGTGGAGAACGAAGCTTTCTCTCCTGGCTCTGCCACTAACTTCACACCTTGAAAATAATGGAAGGCAGGTGTTGGTATTTCTTTTGACGAAGGAGCAAACACAGTAAAGTAACTAACTTCTTTCACATCTTTGCCATCTTTATCTTTGGCTGATATTTCAAGAACATACTCTCCTGTATGCCACTGAGCGAGGTCATTTAGCGAAAATGTTTTTGCTTCACTGGTATTAAAGTTTAATGTAAATACCTCTTTGTCTTTAGCCCACTTAAACTTGTTTGTTTCATCTTCAAACAAATCATGTGGAAAGAGTTTATAGTATTCTTCCTTCGCATATAGTTTACGATCGGCTTGAGCCCACATCCGGTTACGAAAAGCTTTTGTGGGAGTTTTCAGTAAATAGATTTTAATCTGTCCGCTTGCAGCTTGAAACTCGCCTGCCAGGTTCGTTGTCTGAATTGCAAACTCATTCTTTTGTTTACCATCTTTGTTGATGTTATTCATCGGAACACTCACCAGCAATGACTTATATCCTACCGATACGGAAGTGCTTGAACTATGTGTCTCACCGTTAATATCTGTTACATCGGCATATACAGTATACGTAAATGTTGGGTCGGATGATTGGTCGACGGTGAGATCTGGTATAGCTGAAAAATCTACACCAAATTTACCATTAACATCAGAGGTTGTTTCACCACTTGTAATTTCCATCTCGGGAGATGAAGGGTAATATCCCCAGCGGCACCACCACCAGAATGGAAAATTAGCAACGCGCACTACACGATATTTCACTTGTGCACCATCGATGTTGGCACCAGAGTATGCACGGGCGAAGCCTTCAACTTTTATAGATTCATTTAATCTGAAAGATCCTTTTACCGGATCAAAGCCAACTTCAAACTTAGGACGTTTATACTCTTCAACAGAGAATGAGATATTTCCACTGCCATCAGTATTCTGCAATTGCATCTCTCCTGTCAGACCTGTAGATGGAGCCGTGAATGTTCCGCTAAAGGTTCCATATTCATTAGACTTAACATTAACCTGACCTTGCTCCTGATAGTTGACATCAAGTAATCTGATTGTTGTTGAATAGCCAGGCATGATCTTCGGATTCTTGCCATCGGTGTTTACAACTAACCCCTTAAAGTAAATAGTCTGCCCAGGACGATAGATGGCTCTGTCAAGAAAGAAAAATGTCTGCACATGTGATTGCGGCTCTTCATATTTATATTGATTGAGTGTGCCATTGCCGTAATAGTAATTTTGTCTGTCGATAGATTCTGTGCTATTAACATCTGCGCCTTTGCTGAAGTTTACATAGAAGTTCCGACTATTTTCTTTCTTCATCAGCAGGATTTTAAAGTAACCTGCAGCGTCACTTGTAAACGTTCCAGCCTTCACACCTTCGTAATAACCTTTCGAGCTGTTATACTTATTCGCAAAAACATCAGCCTTAACACCCACTAGAGGTTCGCCGGTTTTGCGATTTAATATAAAGAACTCTGTTGCACCATCGGTAACATTTCGATGCACATAGCTGATGTTCGATATTACAGTGAAAGCGTACGCCAGTGCGTTATTGTTAATTGCAAAGTCCGCACGATTACTGTATAACACCATGTATTCTCCCTCTGGCAAAGCATCAAGTTTCACTTCGATGTTGTGCAATTGATAATCGCCATCATCGGGAAGTTTGAATGAACCCTTTTTTACAGGCACTTTGGGAAGCCAGTATTCAATAAATTTTTCTTCACGATCGCTGTAATAATCTTTTTCAAGTTTGCGTCGTAGTGCACGAACTTCATCGCGGGTAACTTTTATGATACGATAATTCAGATCCGTAAAGTTGCGATAGCTCACCTGGCCGCGGAAAGGTTCATTTGGCAGATTATTTTCTTCTATGGTAGCACTAATTGATTTAGTACGAATATCTTCCTGAAGATTCTCACACATGATAGCACCATCAGAATTTGGAAATCTTTTCTTCGCCTCTTCACAAATCTCGTATGCTTTTTTCAAATCCCATTTATGATCATCGGATTGCAACGGTTTATACAATGCTCCGGTCTCTACATAAACACCTGCTTTCTCTACCGTTACTTTTCCTACTACGGGATTAGCCATGACA
>DATCRE010000259.1:0-3272 GCA_036569145.1 Cyclobacteriaceae bacterium | reverse complement strand
AACCATCATTACAAAAGTGAGTCAATTTGATGTGCTGAGACTCCAGATAGATATCACAAAGAAATCGGATGCTGTGGCGCAGGAGCGTTACAACGTTGCGCAGAACCGTTATCTCATTGGTAAAATTGACATTACTAATTTGAATATAGCGCTTACAGAAAAAGATGCAGCCAAACGAAGTTATATCGATGCACTTAAATCATTCTGGACGTCTTATTATGATTTAAGAGGATTAACCTTATATGACTTTTCATCAAAACAGATGTTGTATACGGTAGAGGATTGATATTTGTTTTAGTTAGTAACATCTACGGTTAAATCAATCATAAGAAAACAAAAAAAGCCGTCCCTGATTTTTCAGAGACGGCTTTTTATTAACAAGTATCAAATCTGCTATTTTCCAAAAAGTTTGTAACCAACAGAAAGCTGAATGTTGAAGTTTCTAACCTCCAAAGAAGAACCAGTATCGTTAATGTCAGTGATACCTTTAATTAACCGGAAAGTAAAATTAAGCTTCATTGGAAGATCAACAGTTGTACCAATGGCTATTCCCACATCACTGCTTTTGTAATTGTCTTTGTAATCAATAGAAGAAGATCCGCTTTTTACTTTTGCTGATGTCAGAATTCCAATTTGTGGGCCTGCATGAAAGCTAAGTACCTTATTGACATTAAAGCGAACCAATATAGGTACGGTGATGTAATTAATCTTAAGTTTGCTACTGCCCGATTTAGCTCCTTGTCCTGAATAGAGTAATTCTGGTTGAAGTCCTAGATGTTCAGTAAACATAAATGTAAGATAACCCCCAACGTGAAAATCGGGCCGAATACCGGGACTGGAGTAAGATCCACTACCTGAATAAGTCACATCAGCAAAGTTGAGACCTGCCTTGGCACCACCGCTTAATCCCTGAGCATAAACACCCAGGGATGATGCAAATACTAGAGCAACAATTGTCAAGAATTTTTTCATAGTCAATTTGTTTGGTAGAACATAGTTTATAACCGTATATAAAATATAGCCATTATTTTGTTGATATAAAAATGAAGCAGAAGGGAATATCATTGAACAATGAGGAAATAATGTTCTATTAACATTTCACACGCTAATGTGGGTTTGAAATAAAATAAAAAACCTGCTCATTACTTAATGGCAGGTTGGATTTTTAAATAAGATGGTTTCAAATTCTTACAGTGAAGTTATACTCCCGTATAGTTGAACGGTGAAATCTCCTTGAGTCTGCTTTTTAATTTTTCATTTACACTCAAACCATCGATAAAAGTATGGATGCTTTCTTTTGTAATCTTTTCATTCTTACGTGTCAATGCCTTAAGTGCTTCGTATGGATTAGGATAATTTTCCTTTCTCAACACCGTTTGAATAGCTTCAGCAACAACGGCCCAGTTGTCTTCAAGATCAGCATCTATAGCGGCTCTGTTCAACTCAAGCTTGCTTAAACCTTTTTGTAAGGATTTAATGGCTATGTACGTATGTGCTAATGGCACGCCAATGTTCCTTAACACAGTAGAGTCCGTTAAATCACGTTGTAAACGCGATATAGGAAGCTTGGCAGCCAGGTGCTCAAAGATAGCATTGGCAAAGCCGAAGTTACCTTCAGCATTTTCAAAATCAATAGGGTTTACCTTATGAGGCATAGCAGATGATCCTACTTCACCTTCTTTGATTTTTTGTTTAAAGTAATTCATGGCAACGTATTGCCATACATCACGACTGAAATCAATCAGAATAGTATTGATGCGTTTCAGATTGTCGAATATCGCAGCGAGATTATCATAATGTTCAATTTGTGTTGTAGGAAAGCTTCTGGATAATCCGAGATGATGACAGAATTCATCAGCAAACTTGTGCCAGTCAATTTCAGGATACGCTACATGGTGCGCATTAAAATTTCCGGTGGCGCCGCCAAATTTGGCAGAGAAAGGAACAGCCTTCAGTAAATTCATCTGCTTGTCAACACGCGTTGAGAAGATGGCAATTTCTTTTCCCAGCCTGGTAGGAGATGCCGGTTGACCGTGTGTATGAGCAAGCATGGGTACATCGGCCCATTCTTTTGATCGTGCATTGATATCACGCAACAAATCCTGGAGTAGCGGAAAAAAATCTCTTACGAAAAAATCTTTGATAGAAAGAGGAATCGCGGTATTGTTAATATCCTGCGAGGTAAGTCCAAAGTGTATGAACTCTTTAAACTCGTCCAGCTTAAATATTTCAAATCGCTTCTTGATGAAATACTCAACAGCCTTTACATCGTGATTCGTAATCTTTTCAATTTCTTTTATCTCGCGGGCATCGGCCTCTGAAAATTGCTTATACAGCTTGCGAAGTTCACTTAACTGGTGAATTGGAAAATCTTCAAGCTCTGTTATAGTAGCTGACAATGAAATAAGGTATTCAATTTCGACTTGTACCCTGTAACGTATCAATCCATATTCTGAAAAGTAGGGCGACAGAACCTGGGTGGCTTCAAAATATCTTCCGTCAACCGGGGAGATAGCATTTAATGTATTGAGTTGCACGTGCTTTTTATTAAGCCGTAAAAATAGCAAAATACCAGTAAAGCAGTATGCGTCCCTTGTCAAAGGAAAATTTCATAGGATTAAACGTGAACCGGGCAGCGTTGTAGAAATTAACATGCTGGTTAAATCTTAGAGGCTGTGTATTACAAGGATTAGTCGTAAATTGGCGCCTATAAATGAATATAAAATGGCGTTTAGTTTTTTTAAGAAAAGTGAAAAGAAAGAGGAAACCACTCAAAACAGCGGACCACACTACTATGATTTGAAGGTTAAGAACATTGTTAACGAAACTAAAGATGCCATATCAATTTATTTTGAGCAGCCTGCAAAGAAGATAGAATATAAGTCGGGTCAGTTTCTAACACTTATAGTGCCTGTGCAAGGTAAAGAAGTACGCCGGGCATATTCGCTTTGCACTTCACCTTATGTAGATGCAGACCTGGCCGTAACGGTTAAACGCGTTGACAATGGTTTAATGTCAAACTGGTTGCCGGATAACTTAAAATCAGGTTCGGTAATTAAAGTAATGGAGCCCATGGGGCAATTCACAACAGAGTATAAAAAAGATGGCAAGCGTCATGTCATTATGTTTGCAGGAGGTTCGGGCATTACGCCAATGATGTCTATTATCAAGAGCATTCTTACACAAGAGCCCGATAGTGTTACATCACTTATCTATTGTAATCGCGATATTGATAGCATTATCTTTAAAGATACACTCGATAAACTTCAAAC
>DATCRE010000258.1:0-2006 GCA_036569145.1 Cyclobacteriaceae bacterium | reverse complement strand
AATCAACTTTCTGGAATGGTTACTTCAAGACCAGGAAACTTTTAATCGTGTGATGATCTTTACGCGCACAAAAGAAGTTGCCAACAATATTTACAAATACCTTGAGCGGAAGAATTACGAATCTGTTCGCGTAATACATTCTAACAAAGGACAAAACACCCGTATGAATGCCGTGAATGATTTTAAAGAAGGTCATCTTCGAATTCTGGTTACTACAGATGTTACAGCACGAGGTATTGATGTCGTTAAAGTGTCGCACGTTATAAACTTCGATGTACCAATTCTATATGAAGACTACGTGCATCGTATCGGAAGAACGGGAAGAGCTTTTCAGGATGGGAAGGCAATAACCTTTGCTACTGCAGCAGAGCTCTATCACATTGGCAAAATTGAAGCGTTGATACGCGAGAAGATTCCTGTGAAAAAATTACCGGAAGATATAGAAATTGAAGAGACGCCTTTTGAAGAAGCACAAGCCATGGCTAAAGAAATTGATCGCCAGAAACGCAGGGAAGATCCAGAGTTTAAAGGCGCGTTTCATGAACGTGGTAAAAAATCATAGTTGTCATAGTGCGTTATCTCTTATTTTTCTTTGCATGTTTTAATGTTGCAAACAGCTGTGCACAAGTAGTAAATAATGATATCAATCAGCTGCAGAAATTAAATTTAGACAGCACTGCAAAACATTCTACCACAAAGCAATCAACTGTTCAATGGAGCTGTGTAAGTAAAGCTCTCACGGAAAAATGCCTGGTATATCATAATGATCAATGGTTCACTTTTCAGCTGACCAAGTCTGGTACGTACTATTTAAACTTCAGCAATCAACTTTGCCGGGATGATAATCACGGACTTCAAGTATTATTGATTGAGGGTAGCCCATGCTTAACGTCCACTTATAAAATAAAAAAGTGTCTTGCCAAGATTCATCAGAATGATTTGTTTATCAAACTTGATTCACTAAAGCAAGGAATAGATTATTTGCTTAACGTCGATGGTTTTCTTGGTGATTATTGTGAGTTCGACATTCAACTTGCCACAGAACCGGATGGATTTCCGTTGGAGATGCATTCCATGAATATACAATCCGTCATAACCCAAAAAGAACATGTTGTTAATTTAAAATGGACTGTTGACGAATCTTTATCAGACGTGATGAATGAATTTGAGGTATGGCGAAAAGAGAAGTCCGATAAGAAATACAAACGAATCGCAGGCGTACCATTAAATAGAAATACATATGGTAGCATCATGAAAAATTATGAATATACTGACACGCTCAAAAAATCTGGTGAGTACACTTACCAGATTATGGGAATAGATTATGATGGAAAGTACAATTACAATCTCGCTCAAAAGACTATTCATTTTCGGGGAGAAATTAATAAATCAGCTGAGGCAGTAATACATCTTAATTATTCGATAGGCACTCCTCTACAGATCATCGTCTTCGATCCTGTTCTTGGTGTTGTTTTAAAGGACAGCACATTTACATTAGAAAGTAAAATGCATCAAAAACTTACGCTATCATTTAGCGAGTATATTTCAGTAAGTCAACGCAGAATTGATATTGTTGAGCAAAACATGCGGACTAAAAAAAGGATTGTTCATCACTATTCTGTTTCATCCAATGGTGAAGTAATTCCTCTTCATTAATTCAAAGCAGTAAACTCTGAAGAGCCTTTTTCAGATCTGCATATTGAAATTTAAAACCTGTTTTTAGTATTTTATCGGCTGAGACTGTGCTTCCGTTAAGAACAAGATTTGCCATCTCACCCAAAAGAAGCTTGAGCACAAAGGCTGGTACTTTTGGAAACAGTAACGGCTTATTCAATATCTCTGCAATCTCTTTTGTTAATTCGGCGTTGCTCACCGGGTGAGGAGCAACGGCATTAAACGCTCCGGAGTGTTGTTCGTCTTCAATCATCTTTATGAAGATTGAACAAAGATCATCAAGATGAATCCAGCTCATCATTTGTTTACCTGTGCCAAGAGGTGAGCCAGCA
>DATCRE010000257.1:0-6156 GCA_036569145.1 Cyclobacteriaceae bacterium | reverse complement strand
TTTCAGTGAAGATCACATAATGATTAACTGAAAATCCGCGGCGATGATTTAGTAATTCCCTCCGGGCGATCACTAAATTTAAAAGTTGTGTGCATTTCTTTTAGCATGATGCAAAGATAGACGATAGGGTTTTGCATTTCAAAATGAATGATGATAAAAAATGATGATGATGAATAGTTTATAATAATTCTAATCTTTCTAGTCATTTAGTCAATGGTCCATAGTCAATTGTCGATAGTCATTAGTAGTTAGTGTTGTCCTAACTGTTTAACGATTGGGTTCCTGAATCCAGCCAATTTTGAAATCTGAAACCTTACATCTGAAACTATGTATCTGAAATCACTACCGTTTTTGTTACTTGGTAACTTGTTGTTTACTTATAACTTTGCGCTCGAATCAGTGCAATGGTAAGAATCAGTAAATCATTTTTTAAGAGTTCAATCATATATACTTTGGCAGGAGCTATGCCCCTGGCCAGTGGCATTATACTTTTGCCATTCTATATCGGTGGACTCAGCACTAAGCTCTATGGAGCGCAGGCAATTTATGTAACTTTAACGATGCTGATTCAAACCGTAGTTACTTATGGATTTGATTCATCTATTTACATTCACTTCCATGAATTTAAAAACGACAAGCTAAAGCTTTCCAGGTTTGTTAGCTCAGCATTTATCTTTATGATGCTGATAAGCCTGGGCACAAGCCTGATTTTATTTATTGCCGGCTCTTTAATTTTTGATTGGCTTCTGGTCGATAAAGGTATTTCCTTTTACCCGTATGGTATAATGGCACTGGCGTCCGGAGTTTTTCAGGCGCTTATTAAAGTATACAGCAGCTTGTTACAAAGTCGCGAGATGCCTGTAACATTTTTCTGGTCCAACGTATTATACTTTGCCTTGATACTGGGTTTGACCATAGGTGGATTATACTTTTTTCCCGACACATTAATTGGTCCAATCACCGGAAGATTTGTAGCCTCTTTACTCATTGGTATTTGGGTATTGATCCGTGTATTCAGAGAGTATGGTTTACATTTTGATTTTGACTGGCTCAAAACTTCTTTTGCTTATAATAATTATCTGTTCATCTATCAGATTCAACAATGGATAATTAATTACTTCGATAAGCTGGTGATGGCTTTTTACCTTCCGCTTGAGTATGTTGGTATTTATGATTTCACACTTAAATGCCTTATTGTAATTGAAGTGTTGGTTGGTGGAATGCACAGCAGTTTCCTGCCGAAAATAGTAGGCATCGTTATTCAGCAGCCAGAAAAGAAATCTACAATAGAAATAAATCGTTACTACAATGCGCTCACAGCTGTTATCATTTTATTGGTTTGCGCCTGTATTGGCTTTTTTCCTATAGCGGTGGATCTCGTTATTGAATTCCTTAAGAAAGCAGATTATCAGAAAGCCATTCAATATATTCCGTACGTTGCATTGTTGTATTTGCCAAGAGCGTTACGTTTCTATTTCTTGTTTCCTTACAGCGTTTTAAAATATTCGAAACCGTTGCCTTTAATTTACCTGGTTGCTGCTTCAATCAAGATAGGATTAATGGTACTATTAACTTCCACATTCGGAATATTCGGAGTGTTACTTTCTGCATTCATGGCTTCGGTGGCAGAGCTGGTGTTATTGAAGTATTATCTGCGCGATAGATTTGAGTTTAAATTCAATTCTTTTAAAATGATTTATGCACCTGCACTGATATTGCTCTTAATCATGCTATGCGAAATATTATTTAAAAATGTAAATCGTGAAGTGCTGCATGCCAGCTACCTGGTATTTAGTTTTGCATTATTGGTTTGGGTATACAGAGCAGAGATAGATATACAATACCTTAAAAATATTTTTTTCAAACGATCAACCTGATTGCAGGTAATACAAGAAATATCACTATGAATGATTTAGAACGCTACTTCAACGAAAACAAAGGACGTCTTATTCACAAATGGCATCATTTTTTTGAAATCTATGATAACCATTTTAAAAGATTCAGAGATAAAGAAGTGGTTATACTTGAGATAGGAGTTTCACAAGGTGGCAGCTTGCAGATGTGGAAAAATTATTTTGGTCCTAAAGCAAAAATTTATGGTGTTGATCTGAATCCCAAGTGTAAAGAACTTGAAGAAGAGAATATAAAAATATTTATCGGGTCACAGTCAGATGCTAAATTTTTAAGGAGCATCAAAGATCAGATTCCTGCCATCGATATTCTGATTGATGATGGCGGACATCGCATGGATCAGCAGATCATAACGTTCGAGGAATTATTTGACAAGGTAAAGCCCAATGGCGTTTACGTTTGTGAAGATCTGCTTACATCATATCAGTTAATATATGGTGGTGGTCATAAGCGCAGAGGAACTTTTATAGAATACAGTAAGAACTTTATAGACTTTGTGAATGCATATCATTCAGAAGAATCTTCGTTGCAGGTAACTCCTTTTACACGTTCTGTTCATTCAGTACATTTCTATGATAGCATGGTAGTGCTGGAGAAAAGAGAACGACAAGCTCCGGTACATTCTAAAACAGGTACGCCAAGTTTTGTAAATGAAACGAAGGAAGAGACTTCTACTCAGAAAATTAAATTTAAAATAGTGTATGCTATAAACCAGGTGTTACGCTTTTTTAAACTACCAAGCTACAAATGGTAAAACGGTTGTAACGTGTATCAATATAAATTCAGACCAGCATACGGCGGCAATAATCTGCTGCTGGAATTTTTTACAGGTTCTGAGGATGATCTTATCTCCGATTTGTTTGAAGCATTTGCTGAATTAGATTTTAAAACTGAATCCATAACTGATTTGTGGATGAACGATGAAGTGATGCTCGAAATATCAACCACCGTTGGTGATTTCAGCTTATCAAAAGACATCTGGGGTTTTGTTTTTATTATGGCCGATAGCAATCAAAGCGGAATTAAAATCCTGAACGAGTACTTAATCAAATCAGGAAAATTTGAGAAGCTTGATGTTGATTTCAATCTGTACAAATAAAAATATTAACTCATTCGTAAGAATATCCTGTAGAACAGTATCTCAAAATTATGTAAGGGTAACTATTTCTTTTCAGGCCCGCATCGTTCTCTGCCATTTAGAACTTATCTTGTGAGGCATTATGGATCGCATCAGAAAATTTCCAGCAACAATTGTTTTAATAGCTGTTAACATAGCCGTTTTTATTTTCTGTTATGCCCAGATTAAAACGCTGGACGAGCCCGAATGGTCATACAATCTTTTGAAGAATGGTGCGCTCTTCAATCCTTTGACACTTGATAACGAGTGGTACAGAATTTTTACCAGCATGTTTTTGCATGGACATCTTCTTCACCTGGCACTTAATATGTTTGCTTTGTTTTCTGTCGGTAATGAAGTAGAGCAGCAGGTTGGATCAGTCAAGTTCTTGTGGGTTTATTTTCTTTCAGGTGTTGCGTCGGCTTTGTGTAGTTTGTACTGGAGCATGTTTGCTGTTGGCGTCGGTGCTTCGGGCGCCATCTTTGGTCTCTTTGGATTTTCTATTACGATAAGTTTATACCATGCCCGCAGAGCCAAAAATTCTGTAAGACCTATTCTTTTTAACTTTTTGTTTTTCCTGGGCATTAATCTTGTTTTTGCAAAAGCTATGCATGCAGATAATGCGGCTCACTTTGGTGGATTAACAGGTGGCGTAATTATTGGCCTGGCCGGATTTGTGTTGCATTCTTTTAGAAAGGTTAGAGTAGAGTATGCTTTAGTTCCGCTACTCATGCTACTATATGTTTTATTGCCGCGTTACCAGGTTAATTACTACAAGTTTTTTCAACGAGTACAGGCAGCAGAGGACTCAACACAAGTGTTGTTTGAAAGGGAGATTACCGATCAGCAATTCAGCAAGGAGTTGAAGGTTGCAAATACTCTTTGGGACAGTGCTATGATAAAACTTGATCGTCAAACCGAAATACCTGTAGAGTTGCAACGAGATACATTCACGCTTCGCAGATATATAAGTTTGCATAAGCTTGAAAATAATTTCAGAATCAATATGATTGATCGTGAATCATATATTTATCTGGATAGCATGGAATACGTTCAGGATTCTCTAAAATCATTTTTAGCAATTGACTATTCATTGATTATGAATCGCAGGCCAGGGAAGAAAGTTCAACCGGAGCCGGAAGAATCTGAAGTTCCGCGCGAACCCGTTAAAGTCTGGTTTGATAAAGATTGGCAGGAAATTCCAGGCCCGCCAGCATCTTACTACAGACTTGGTTATCGCGATTCTCTTAATCGGTGGCAAGGTAGTTTGACAGACTACTATGCCAATGGAGACGTGCAGATGAAAGGAACATATAAAGACAATAAGAAAGATGGTGTTTTTCTATATTACTCCGATCATAAAACATACACCTCAGCAGGTAGATATAAAGATGACCGAAATATAGGTAAGTGGGAAACATTTCATCGTAATGGAAAACTGGAAAGTGAAGTGTATTATACTGATCGTTATTTTCTGAAAAGCCTTTGGGATTCAACCGGCTATCAATGGATCAAAAATGGTTCGGGTAAACAAGTTGAATACTATAACAATGGAGTAGTAGCAAACGAAGGTGAATATAAAGATGGTTATAAAGAAGGCCGCTGGTATGGACGACATGAAAATGGTGCGTTGTATTATGAAGAAAATTTCTTTCATGGCAGACTAACACAAGGGAAATCGCGTAACCTGAAAGGCGAAACATTTGTGTATGACGAGAGCAGTCAGTATCCGTTACCCGAAGGAGGATATGCCAGGCTAAATAAATATCTGCAGGCAGAGACACAAAAATTTAATAGTCCGGTAAAAGGTTCTGTGCGATTATCCTTTCGTGTAACAACATCCAGGGCGTTGGTTGATATTGAAGTGGAGACAAGTCTTTCAAAAGAACTTGACGAGAAAGCAAAACAGATTCTTTTGAATGGGCCACCATGGCTACCAGCTAAACTTCATGGTCAGCAACCAGAAGAAAGTTATGCTTATATTACTATTCAGTTTTGATGATGTTTGATATGCGTATTTCAGTTATACGTTAAAACTTCTGTTATGAGCAAGAAACTTAAACCATCCTCCGGTGATAATGCCATTGAAGATTTTCTGAATGGCAAATCACAACATACTATTGAACTTTATAATCATTTTATTAAACAGTTTTCTGGTGTTGGAAAGATAACCATACATCCTGCCAAAACGATGATAGGCATTGCTACGCCGCGCAAGCGAATTGTTTATATCACGCAATTGGGAAAGAATTTTATTCATGCCGTCTTTCCATTTGATAAATCGTATGACGATAACCTTTGCTTTCAGAAGATAGCCAAAGTGCCGGGAGATGATCAGTATAATCATCATTTCAGAATGCTTGAAAAAGAAGATGTTAATGCTGAGGTGATAAAGTTTATGAAGCTGGCGTATGAACTTGGTTCTTGAATGAAAGAACAATTACTTCAACGTCGACGGAGAAGTATTGATTATCGCAATAATTTTTAGGGGCCTGCTAAAACAAGTAGTTTTAAATTTCATTTCTGGTTTATGACAAATGCGAAATGGAAAGCGTTTATTCTTCATGTTGCTGGATCTATCGCTTTTTTAGGAATTCCAATACTCGTAGCGCCTCATCCGCCTGAGCAGGTTAATTATGTTTTTTCCAAACCAACCCTTCGTGATTTGATAGCAAATGCTTTGATGCTGTTGTTCTTTTATCTGCATTATTATTTTCTGATTTCGAAAGTCTATTTTAAGAAACGATATATTCTTTATTGCCTTATTATTCTTGTGGCATTCCTTCTCATTTGTCTGTTGCCATCTTTATTAACCGGACATTCACCCTGGCAACCACATGAGATGGGAATAAGAATAGAGGATAGCATGCATGGAGGTATGCCAGTCAGGCCACAGGATGCATCCTTTATAGAAGAGATCAAGCATCATATTTTTCTTTTTGCTGTTGTCATATTGTTCTCCTTATTGCTGATGATTCGCGATCGCCTGTTTCGAAGTGAAAGAGAAAAATACCAGGCCGAAGTTGCTGTACTCAAAGCTCAAATCAATCCGCATTTTTTATTTAACACCATGAATGGCATTTATGCTTTTGCTATTCGTGAAAAAGCATCCGTAACAGCAAGCAGCA
>DATCRE010000256.1:0-30660 GCA_036569145.1 Cyclobacteriaceae bacterium | reverse complement strand
ATACAAAAGTAATTATCACCGCCATTACACTAGCCGTTGTGGCAAGTCTTGAAACACTGTTGAGTATTGACGCATGCGATAAACTTGATCCTTATCGAAGAATAACACCTTTAAATCGCGAATTGAAAGCTCAGGGTGTTGCCAATACACTGTCAGGTTTGTTGGGTGGCCTTCCTTTAACGTCAGTTATTGTTCGTAGCTCTGCAAATATTAATGCGGGTGCAAAGACTAAAGCTTCTACCATTACACATGCAACAATTTTGTTGCTAGCGGTATTGTTAGTGCCAGTTGCATTGAAACAAATTCCATTAGCATGCCTGGCAGGTATTCTGATTGTTATTGGTTTCAAACTAACATCACCATCGCTTTATCGTGAAATGTATAATAAAGGCATAAGCCAATTTTTACCGTTTATAGTAACAGTACTGGCCGTCGTATTTACAAATTTGCTTCAGGGAGTTTTCATGGGTATACTCGTCGCAGTATTCTTTATTTTGAAAACAAATTTTAAAAGAGCGATTATACTTGTGGGCGATA
Source organism: Cyclobacteriaceae bacterium (assembly GCA_036569145.1). Taxonomy (GTDB): domain Bacteria; phylum Bacteroidota; class Bacteroidia; order Cytophagales; family Cyclobacteriaceae; genus DATCRE01. The sequence goes on along the minus strand of DATCRE010000256.1, from coordinate 30,123 downwards.
AGAATAATTTCCTGTTACGTTTTACAAAAGACGTTTCATTCCTTAACAAGTCAACCTTACGGGAAATTTTCCATAAGATACCAGCCGACTCTACTTTAGTGATCGACGGCACTCAGGCAAATTTTGTGGATCACGACATTAAGGAAACTATAAAAGACTTTACGGAGGCATCAAAAATTAAAAACATTCAAGTTGAACTTAAAAACCTTTAACACATGTCACAAGAGGAAATCGAATTGAAATCGTACGAGCAGTTATTATTGCAGAATAAAGCCTGGGTTGCCCAAAAGAATGATGAGGATCCTGAATTTTTTAAAAGACTGTCAGAAATTCAAACACCTAAATTTTTATGGATCGGTTGTTCAGACAGCAGAGTACCTGCAAATCAGATAACAGGCACTGAGCCAGGTGAGATTTTCGTTCATCGCAATATTGCCAACATGGTAGTGCATACTGATATGAATCTATTAAGTGTGCTCGATTACGCGGTAAATGTTTTGGAGGTGAGACATGTTATTGTTTGTGGACACTATGGTTGTGGAGGCATTAAGGCCGCAATGGGCAATAAACAATTTGGCGTCATTGATAATTGGATACGTCACATTAAAGATGTGTACCGGATGCATCAGAGTGAGTTGGAAGAAATTAAAGATCTCGAAGAGCGTCAAAACAGACTTACGGAACTTAATGTGATTGAACAGGTATATGATTTGGTAAAAACATCCATCGTTCAGAATTCATGGCAGAAACGTCAGCTTCCACATGTACATGGCTGGATTTATGATATTAGAAATGGGATAATAAAAGATTTAGGAGTTTCAATGAAAGACAATTCTGACATTCCTAACGTCTTTAAGTTTGATGCAGCATTGACAAAGAATACTTGATCGGTATTAAAATGAATGTATAATCTAAAGCAGAACATCCGAGGCGATTTCTTCGGCGGACTGAATGGTGGCATTGTAGCTTTGCCACTGGTTATGGCATTTGGTATTGAATCAGGGTTAGGCGCTACAGCTGGCTTAGTAGGTGCAATTGTATTAAGTGTTATTACAGCACTTACCGGGGCTACATCGCTTATGATTAGTGGGCCTACTGCAGCGGTGACCCTTGTATCTTCTTTAATTATCGCTAATGAGTTGGAACGTGCTGCATCACTGGATGCAGCACTCACAACGCTCTTCGTTATATTTTTTGTTGCCGGGTTTTTGCAAGTTGTTTTCGGATTAATACAATTAGGAAAATACATTCGCTTTGTTCCTTATCCGATCATTTCAGGATTTATGAATGGAATTGGAGTGGTAATGGTACTAATCCAGTTCCTTCCATTAATTGGTCATCCGATAGATATACATATTGGTATTCTGTTCAATACAATCCCTGAAGCAATAAAGAATTTTAATTGGCAAGCGCTTGTACTTGGCGTGAGTACAATTGCAGTAGTTTATCTGTTTCCAAAAATAACCCGGGTCATTCCATCAACACTTGTTGCTATTGTAGCTGTTTCTATTGCAGCTTATTTATTGAAATGGCCAGTGCCTACAGTTGGTGATGTTTCAGATGAATGGATAACATGGCGATGGCATCATCTCATAAAATTTGATCACACACAATGGGGAGATGTATTTGTGCCAGCACTTACTATTGCCTTGTTAGGCTCACTCGATACATTACTAACGTGCCTGGTGATTGATATGGTAACAGGAGAGACTCACAAAAGTAATAAAGAACTTATAGGTCAGGGAGCGGGAAATGTATTATCAGCGGTAGCAGGAGGTTTGCCCGGTGCGGGTGCAATTCTTCGTTCAGTACTGAGCATTAATTCCGGTGCAAAGACAAGAGTAGCATCATTAATTCATAGTGCTTTTTTGCTTTTTGCTTTATTGGAGATTGGTAGTATCATTCACTTTATTCCATTTGCAGTTTTGGCTGGCATGTTAATTACTGTTGGCTTTACCATCATTGATTACAAAGGCTTGAGAGATGTATTGAAAATACCCAAGAGCGATGCATTGCTGATGTTGCTTGTAATGGTTGTTACAATTTTTGCAGGCCTATTACCAGCCTTTGCCATCGGTGTTATTTTTGCATCACTATCCTTTGTTAAAAAAATGGCTGATCAGAATATTACTAAAACAGAACCTTTGCTTCTGATGCCAACCAATGAAATTGATCTGAGCACCATCGAACCAGTTTATTTGTCACGGGAGGTGCTGATACAGGAATTGAGCGGCCCTCTGTTTTTTGGGTTTGCATCATACTTTAAAGAAGCGCTTACTGCTTTGCCTAATACCCGTGCAGTTATTTTCAGAATGGAGCGCGTTCCGTTCATTGATCAGTCAGGATTATATGCGCTGCAGGATGTGTTGAGGCATCTTAGAAAAAAAGAGATCGTTTTGTTTTTCACAGGTATACAGCCAGAACCCAAAGAACAGTTATTTAAAATGGGCATCATACCCGAACTTATCCAGGAAAGTAATTTATTCAATTCATTTGCTCATGCCGCTGATAAGCTGGAACAGTTTTTAAAAGACCATCCAAGTGCAAAATTTAAAAAGACCACCCTCAGGGAAGATCTTGATCTCGATCATCTAAAGGACAGACTGAATTAATTGCATAAAAAATTACCGCGAATAGGGGTAAATCCTTTTTAAGTTGTCATAACTACAATGCCTTAAAAACGTAAATTACACCTTGAATTAGAAACACAAAAGGTGGATTTACCCGAAATACAGCAATGGAATGAGCTGAAAGAAGGCGATATAACCGCTTTTGAAATGTTTTTTAAAACCTACTATCAACCGTTGTGTAATTATGCCTACACCTTTATTCAGGATAAGGATGAGGCAGAAGAGATTGTTCAATCTGCTTTTCTTTCAGTATGGGAGAAGAAAGATACGCTGGAAATTAAAACCTCGTTGAAGTCGTATCTCTATACCATGGTGCGCAACACAAGCCTCAATGTGATCAAGCACGAAAAGATCAAACAAAAATATGTTGGTGAAGCATTGGCCGTTGAAGACCGTAGTCATGAAGGTGTAACACAGGCTGTGTTAACTTCAGAATTAGAAGATAGAATTCAGCAGGCTATGGAAGTATTGCCAGAACAATGCAGACTTGTTTTTAAGCTGAGTCGATTTGAGGAATTGAAATATGCGGAGATCGCCGATCAATTGGATATTTCTATTAAAACTGTAGAAAACCACATGGGCAAGGCGCTCAAAATAATGCGCGAACAATTAAAAGATTATTTGCCATTACTGATTGTATTAATGAACGGGTTTATTAGCTGAGAAAAGTGGAGAATACATTCAACCATATTGACGAACTGATCGGGAAGTACCTGGCTGGTGAAGCCACGTCTTCAGAAATTGAACAGGTTGAGCGTTGGGAAAAAGAGAGCGACTCAAACAGACATTATATATCGCAATTAAAATTAATTTTTGATAAGGCTTCATCCATAAAAGAGTGGCAGCAATTTGACCAGGATGCTGCCTGGGATAAAATGAAAGCCAAGCTTCAAAAACGAGAAGCAAAAACTGTATCTATAAACTCTGCTAAAGCGGATGAACATTTTCAACTGAGATGGGTGTGGCGTATTGCAGCAAGCATCCTCCTTACATTGGGTGTAGGGTATTATTTTTATCAGCAGCGCACTTCATCAACGATAGAAGCTGTTGAAGTGATTGCTGAAACCAAAACTATTGAAAATATATTGCCTGATGGAAGTGATGTTTTTCTAAACAAAAAAACAAAGCTCTCTTACTCTTACGACAAGGAGAAAAAACAACATACTGTAAAATTAAAAGGTGAGGCCTATTTCGATATAAAGCACGACGAAAAGAAAAAATTCATAATAGATGTTGACGGAGTCTTTATACGTGATATAGGAACTTCATTTAATGTTAAGGCTTATCCAAAGTCTGGCAAAATAGAAGTTGTTGTAAAAGAAGGAGAAGTAGAATTTTTCACAGAGAAGGATTCTGGCGTATTTCTCAGGGCAGGAGGCAAGGGCGTGTATGATAAACAGACTAAGAAATTTTTAATTGAACAACCCGAGTCTAACGTATTGGCATATAAAACTAAATTCTTTTCATTCAACGATGAAAATCTCGAAAGCGCTGTGCATGAGTTAAATGAAGTTTATGACAAAGAAATTATTTTGAGTGATAAACTTAAAAGTTGCAGGCTTACTGTTACGTTCAACAACGAAGATATAGATGAAATTGCACGTGTGCTTGCAGACACGTATAATCTTTCAGTGAAAGAGACGTCAAATAAAATTATTCTCGACGGAGCGGGTTGTGAGAAATAATAATTCAAATAAAATTCTTCTCCTCTGTGCTGCATTAATTTTTATGTATGGGAAAATTCTGGCAACAGACACACCCATGCTGGAAAGAACTGTAACACTATCCATTAAAAATGAACGCATTGATGTAGCGCTTAAAAAAATAGCTGAACAAGGAGGATTTACATTTTCCTACAATCCGGCAATTCTCGATGTAAAACGACAGGTAACAGTAAATTTTTCTAACACACCTATTCGTGAAGTGCTGGATGAAATTTTTGATGGAAACATAGATTACAAAGAAAGACGTAAATACGTTATTCTTACAAAAGCTAAGAAGACTACTGCTTCTGTAGTTAGTGGGTATGTCACAGATCAGAACACGGGTGACAGACTTCGTAATGTTACAATCTATGATCCTATCTCATTATCGTCTGCCGTTACAGATGATTACGGTTATTTCAAAATTAAAATAGCCAAGCCTACACCTAACTTAAATCTTGTTGTTAACAAAGTTGATTATACAGATACGCTTGTTATGGTAAGTGCAGCGCGTCGACTGTTGAAAATTACTATAAGCAATAGCAGAAAGAAAATATCAACTGTTTCTGACAGTGTAAAAGTAAAATGGAAGCGATTCTGGGATAAAAGAATTTTATCTCCTGAAGAAGTTAATATGACGAATGTGAACGATACTATTTATCGCTCCATGCAAATTTCTATTCTTCCCTTCATAGGAACCAACCAGAAATTAAGTGGTAATGTTATTAATGATTACTCCTTTAATATCTATGGTGGTTATGCACTTGGAGTTCGTCGTTTGGAAATGGCAGGAACATTTAATGTTGAACGAGGCGATGTAAGCGGCGCTCAGTTTGCAGGCGCCTTCAATGGAGTTTATGGAAAATCAAGAGCACTGCAAATGGCAGGTCTTATAAATGCCAATCATGACTCAACCAATGGCCCACAGTTTGCAGGACTCATAAACCTGAATTGGAATTCTGCTGAACCATTCTCTGCTGCAGGACTGCTTAATGTTACGCATCATCAATCGAAGGGTGTTATGCTTGCAGGATTGGGTAATGCTACATTAGGTGAGCAACATGGATCACACATAGCAGGCTTGTTTAATTTCTCTACAAAGAACACAGGTCCTCTACAACTTGCAGGACTTCTTAATTTTACAACTGGCAAGATGGTAGGTGTACAAGCTGGCGGTCTTTTGAATTTTGGAGCGAAAGATGTACGAGGTGTACAAGTAGGAGGATTGCTAAATTTTGTTGCAGACACACTTGTTGGTGCCCAGGTTTCTGGTTTATTAAATTATGCAACACACATCAAGGGAGTTCAGCTTGGAATCATTAACATAGCTGACAGCATTCATGGAGTGCCCATTGGTCTTCTAAGTTTTGTTTTAAAAGGCTATCATAAAATAGAGATCTCGTCAGATGAAATTTTTTATACTAATCTTTCATTTCGAACAGGTGTACATCAGTTCTACAACATCTTTACTGCCGGCATAAAACCAGAAAGCTCAAAAGATCCTTTCTGGACATTTGGTTATGGTGTTGGAACTGCACCACGATTAACAAAATGGTTATCACTTAATATTGACATAACAGCTAATCAAATCAACAAAGGAAATTTTACGGATGCCGTTAACATTCTAAATAAAGCCTATGTTGGTTTTGAAATTCAACCCGCGAAAAAATTTGCTATAGCATTTGGCGTCACGTTTAATGCTTACATAGAGGATATCTCACACGATAATTCATCACTTTTTACAGACTACAATCCAAAGATTCTTTCAGATCAAACTTGTGAAAAAAATAACATCAATATGAAGATGTGGTTAGGAGGTAAAGTAGGATTACGTTTTCTATAATCATGTTCTGAATTTTTTCTTAATCAAAGAGGCATCACTCAGGAGCTTGTTATTAAGCGACTCTACAGCAAATATTTTGATCTCGCAAACAAGGTAAGTCCCTTATCAATTGCCACTCTTGAGTATAGGGTTGACTTCTAAAGGGAGAAGAGAAATATTATAAAACAAAAAACCCCTGCCAAGGCAGGGGCTTTCTGTTATTTAAGTTTAAGTAGGTTTCTTATCATGCAGTAGCAGTTGTTTCTTCATATTTCTGAGCAACGCGTAGCGTTACATTTTTCTTAGCCTTGTAGCCGCAATATCCACACAGATAATGCTTAGAAAGTTCACCTTCTTCAGTAGCTGTGGCAGCTTTAACGATCTCTTCACGAACTACTTTAAAAGTCTGATAGTTACACTCAGGGCACTGTAATGCATGCAAGTGACCAGAATACTTTTCAATTTTAACGTATCCTGTTTCTTCATCTTTCCATACATCATAGTCAATAGAGAATACATTCTCTTCAGCTTGCATACCTTCATCAAGGTATGCATCTTCTTCTTCTTCACTCAGAAGCTTCATAGCCTTTCCTGTTTTGGGAGAAACTCTTGGCTTGTAGCGTAAAGCCTTTAAGCGTTTTTCAATATAGAATGGATAGTAAAATTTGAGCAGATTTTGAATGATGAGAGCAGCTATCATGCCCATAGAGAAAGTAACGAATGAACGTACTGTAAACCACAGAATATCAAGTTCGGTTACATTAGAGTTTGCGTAAAAGCAACATCCAATGATAAGAACGATAGAAGCAATCCAAAGAATTTTGATCTCCAGTCTGTTAATGTAATCATACTTTGACTTTGCATCATTGGTTATGGCAAGCTTGATAACATGCCCAATAACAATCAGTACAGAGATGGCCCAAAGTACATAGGCTATTTTCTGGGCTAATTCGTTCCACGGTGCGTAATATGCTGCGACTTCTTGCATGGTAATGGGTTGGTTTAATTTACTCTATAGCAAATATAAAATCCTGTTTTTACTAAACCTAACGTGTAGGGCCTTTAACAGGACTAATCGACCACAATTTAACACTGTTTTGGCTAAAAAGTCAAAAAAACATAAGCATAATACGTCTAATAAAAGCTTAATGAGGAAGCTTGGCGAAACAGCCTTCTGAAAATTGGATAATATTAATGGTAGCCAGGTCAGGATTTTCAAACATTCCCATGTGGGCAACACCTTCTAATACCTGTACATCAGGCCGTTGGCATAAGGCTGCCTGCTCTAAAATTGATTCTACTGGTATCCCGGCATCTTTACTACCGGCAAGAAATAAAACAGGTTTATCAAAATTTTCGAGTACATCTGTTGAGGAAGGTCTGTTACGCATAGCCAAAGTATAACCTTTTACTGTATCACTGCCAGATTTTATGGCAATGGATCTGACTTTTTCAATGGCGGAGTGTTCCTGATTTGCAAAAAGCTGCGGTATGAAATTAGAAGTGAAAGCTAATACTCCATTTCGATCTATGAATTCAACAACTTTGAGTCGCGAAATCTTTTTTTCATCTGAATCAGGTTGAGCAGTAGAGTGAAATAGTCCAATCCCCGCAAGTATTTCGGGCTGCTTGCGGGCCATTGCTAGGGCAACGTATCCCCCTAAAGAATGCCCGACTACAACACAATTATTAATTCCCTTTTTCTTAAGCCATTCAATTACACTTTCGGCCACATCATCAATACCAAATCCTTCTTTCAAAGGAGTGCTTGCACCAAAACCAGGCAAGTCTATTGTTATAACATTGAAATGTTTTGATAATGGTTTGCGGAATTCATCCCATACCTGGCTGTTCATAGGGAAGCCATGGATTAATAAGAGTGTTGGGCCACTGCCCAATTCCTGGAAACTAAGCTCAGGCATTTTTGACAACTGATTCGAGTAGTCCGATGACTGCCTTCTCTATGCCCTCAGGATCAAAGCCACATTCGTGTTGAAGCTGAATCTGTTCACCATGCTCAACCACACGATCGGGAATTCCGAGTCTCCTTATTTCGGCGAAGTAATTATGGTCGGCCATGAATTCTAAAATCGCACTACCAAATCCTCCCTGTAAACAGCCATCTTCTACAGTAATTATTTTTTTGTATTTAGTGAAAACTTCGTGGAGAAGAGTTTCATCTAATGGCTTGGCAAATCGCATATCATAATGCGCAATCTGGATATTTTGTTTGGCCAGATTCTCACAAACTTCTATTGCATAATTTCCGATGTGGCCCAGCGTAAGAATAGCCAATTCTTCACCGTCTTTTAATTTTCTGCCTGTACCAATTTTAATTTCTTCGAAAGGCTTTCTCCATTCAGGCATAACGCCTTGTCCTCTTGGATATCGTATGGAAAATGCTTTTCCTTCTCTTGGAAGTTGCGAGGTGTACATCAGGTTTCGCAATTCAACTTCATTCATGGGCGCTGCTACAATCATGTTAGGCAGGCATCTCATGTAGGCAATATCATATGCACCGTGGTGAGTGGCACCATCAGCACCTGCAAAGCCTGCGCGATCAAGACAAAAGTTTACTTTCAGATTTTGAATGCAGACATCATGTACAACCTGGTCAAACCCACGTTGCATGAAAGAACTATAAATATTACAGAACGGTATGAGACCTTGTGTTGCAAGTCCTGCTGAAAAAGTGACGGCATGTTGTTCGGCAATACCAACATCAAATGCGCGATCAGGCATCTCACTCATCATGATGTTCATGGAAGAGCCCGATGGCATGGCAGGTGTTATACCAACAATCTTATCATTTGTCTTGGCGAGCTCTACCAACGAGTGACCAAACACATCCTGGTATTTTGGTGCTTGTGGCTTATCGTATGTTTTCTTATGAATCTCTCCGGTGATTTTATCGAATGTACCGGGTGAATGCCAGGTGGTAGCATTACCTTTTTCGGCAGGGCCATAACCCTTTCCCTTCATAGTAATACAATGCAATATTTTAGGACCTGGAATATTTTTTAAATCATTGAGAACTGTTACGAGATGGTTTACATCATGCCCGTCAACTGGCCCGAAGTAGCGAAGATTCAACGACTCAAATATGTTGCTCTGACTGAGCAATGTTGATTTAATTCCAGTCTCAACTTTAGAAACAATTTCTTGTGCGCTCTTGCCGAAGGTTGAAAGCTTGCCTAATAATTTCCAGACATCATCTTTTAATTTATTGTAGGTTCTGGACGTTGTAATGTCTGTCAGATAATCTTTAAGAGCCCCAACATTGGGATCGATGGCCATGCAATTATCATTGAGAATGATGAGGATGTTGCTATCAGAAACACCGGCGTGATTCATACCTTCAAAAGCGATACCGGCTGTCATCGCGCCATCACCAATAATAGCGATGTGCTGCTTGTCTGTATTATTCAAATACTTGGAGGCTACTGCCATTCCCAGGGCTGCAGAAACAGAAGTGGAAGAGTGACCCACGCCAAAAGCATCATACTCACTTTCATATCTTCTTGGGAAACCCGAAATACCTCCGTAAACACGGTTGCTGTAAAACTCATCACGTCGTCCTGTTAAAATTTTATGACCATAGGCCTGATGCCCCACATCCCAAACTAACTGATCATACGGCGCATTGAAAACATAATGCAGGGCTACGGTTAGTTCAACAACACCTAAACTGGCTCCAAAATGCCCTCCGTAGACAGACACATTATCAATAATAAAGTGTCTTAGTTCATCACTGAGCTGAACCAGTTGTGCCTGATCAAGTTTTTTGAGATCAGCAGGGCTATTGATTTGAGCCAAAAGTTTACCCGGTGTGATGAGCATGTATTTCTTTTTGGTTATAAACCTTTAACAAAAATTGAAGGTAAGTGTTTCCAAACAGCTTTCAAACGCATAATAATGAGCAAAGTTAGTTATTATCCCCGATGTGGGCGGATTTTGGCGGATATTAAATAAATTTGTGACCCGAATTATGGAACAGAAAAACTTTGAAATAAAACTGCCTCTTTTTGAAGGTCCTTTTGACCTTCTTCTATTCTTCATTGAGCGTGATGAACTGGATATCTATGACATTCCCATTTCAAAGATTACAAATGACTTTCTTGAGTATGTTCATCACCTTGAGCAAATGAATATTGAGGTTGCCAGTGAATTTATCCTGGTGGCCGCTACGTTAATGCGCATCAAATCAAAGATGCTTCTGCCAAGACCGCAGCTTGATGAACAAGGAAATGAAATAGATCCACGCGAAGAGCTTATCCGCCATTTATTAGAATATAAAAAATACAAGTCTGTTGTCGAGACCTTCCACAAAATGGAAGAGACAGAACTGATGAAGGAGAAGCGCGGTAACCTGATGAAGGAAATCAAGTCGCTGGCGGAAAGCGGAAACGTAGAGGCCGAACTTCAGGATGTAGATTTGTTTAAGCTCATGTCTATTTTTGAAAAAGTTCTGAAGAGATATGAAGCTGATAAAAACAAACCTGTTCACCAGGTAATACAATACCCTTACACAGTTGAAAGCCAGAAGAAATACATTGTTGAGGAACTCAGCAAAAAACAGCGAATCTCTTTTATTGACATCGTTCAAACATTCCCAACACGAATTGGTTTGATTTTTAATTTTCTGGCAGTACTGGAAATGCTGGCGCTGCAATTACTAACCATTCAGGTTGGTGAAGGTTTTAATAATTTCTGGATTTCAAAACCTGAAGGCGAAACAACGACAGCTCCTGATGCAACGAATGTTCTCTAACGTTAGGCGTAGAGATCGTTATTGTTTGCTTTAGCTACTTCAACAAAAAAGGTCGAAACTTTTTGTGTTACCACTTCAAAGTATTGTTTCCCTTTTTCGGCTGATGCTTGCCTGGGATCACCAACACCAGTGTCTTTTGTGACCTGAGTCCATTTGCGTTCGGCCCATGCCCAGCCTTCACGTATGGCAGTTATTCTGAATTTTTTAGCAGCTCCATCACCGGCTTCTTCAAGCTTTACGAGGTGAGGTGTTAAATGCATCATGACACTGGTTTCCATCTCGCCAGCATGATCATCTTTATGAACAAAGAATTCTTTCTGATCAACGGCCTGATACCAATTGCATGAGCACAAAAACATTTTAGGAAATTGAAGCCCGAGCTCGCGAATCATAGTTTTAAAATCATTTCCACCATGACTGTTTAAAATAACCAACTTATAAATTCCATTTCTGTTTAAAACATCAACAACATCACGCAATACCATGAGTTGCGTGCTGGGATTCATATTCATATCAAGCTTAACATCAAACTGCCCTGTATTTACACCAAACGGAATGGCTGGTAACACTGTAACTTTTGCTCCCTTTTCCCATGCAAGACGTGCTGCTTCTGCTGCAACTTCATTGGCCTCAATTACATCTGTGCCATAGGGTAAATGATAGTTATGTGCTTCCGTTGCACCCCATGGTAAAATGGCTAACTCATAATCAGTTTCCTTAACGGTCTTCCAGTTGTTTTCAGCAAGGATATAGGGGCGGATGGATTTCATATTGATATTCATTTGTTTGAAAAGCTACGAGCTATGAGTATCGAGCTTCGAGATTGCTCGCAACTCATAGCTCACAACTCTCAGCTATTTTTCTATTCTGCCGGCAGTGCTATAGAAAACATTTGTCCCTTCTTGACAGTTAGTTTTTCATCGCGAAGCCAGGGGTTGTGTCTTTTTAATAATTTATAATTGATGCCTTGCTCATTTGCGAAAGTAATGAGATCGCCAATAGTCTGATTCACTTGAATATAACGCAGGGGTTCTGGCTGATATAAATTTTTAGGATTGATATTGAAACCATACTTTAATGGGTGCTCAATAATTTCTTTGATGGCTACAATTCTGAAAACATAACGCGAGGTTTCATCATTCAGATAAAGATCGTAATACGAATTTATTTTTTGGTCTTCAATGGCGCGTCCAATGCCACCCATGCCCCGATTATAAGAAGCAGCAACCAATGTCCAGTTGCCGAATTTCCTGTAAGCTTTCGAAAGATATTTACATGCAGCTTCTGTTGCTTTCAGTGGATCATATCGCTCATCGACTTCTTTGTTAACAGTAAGGCCAACTTCTCTTCCGGACTCTGCAAGTATTTGCCAATACCCAACAGCATCGCGAGGGGAGATAACATTCAATAAATTACTTTCAATCAGCGGCAGATATTTGAAATCATCAGGTATGTTGTAGCGGCGAAGAATTTCCTGCATCTGTGGCAACCACCGATTAGCACGCTTGATCAGAAAGATTGTATTACTGTGCATGTATGAATTGATTTGCAATTCTTTATCAAGTCGTTCACGCACATCAGGTATGTTTAGTGGCACAGGTTCATTGGCGAATGAAGCATTCTGTGGCAAATCAAAAGCAATAGCCGGAAGCGGATGTCCGTAATCATCTACCACTTCCGGATCAGGTGCCATTACGCCTTCATCAGAGAAGGAATCATTGGCAGCAGGCCGTTTCATTTCAGAGTAGGAGATGTATCCTAATAAAATAACAAATGTTGAAATCGAAAGAAAAGTAGATAAGTCCTTCATTAGAAGTTAGGAGACAACAGGTATTTAGAATAGAATTCATCAATAACGCTCACAGCTTCTTCAGGCGTATCTACCAGATTAAATAAATCCAGATCTTCTTCATTAAGCATCTTTTCAGCCAACAGTACTTTTCTTACCCAATCAACCCAGCCGTGCCAGTATTTTTTGCCAACCAACACAATAGGGAAGCGACCAATCTTTTTGGTTTGAATTAAAGTAAGTGCTTCAGTAAGTTCGTCAAGCGTTCCAAAACCACCAGGCATAACAATAAAGCCTTGTGAGTATTTCATGAACATTACCTTACGCACAAAAAAGTAATCGAAGCTTATCAGCTTGTCAGGATCGATGTAAATATTTCCTTTCTGTTCATGTGGCAAAAAAATATTGAGTCCTACTGATTTACCACCTGCACGTTTTGCACCTTTATTTCCAGCTTCCATGATACCGGGTCCACCACCGGTGATAACGCCGTATCCATTTTCAACAAGTTGATAGGCAATCTCTTCTGCCATTTTATAATAAGGGTTGGTGGATTTTGTACGCGCAGATCCAAAAATGGTAACGCATGGACCAATCTTCGCCAACTTCTCAAAACCTTCAACAAACTCTGACATGACTTTGAAGATCATCCAGCTATTGGCGCCTTTTATCTCAGACCAGTCTTTATCTTTAAATGCTTTACGAATGCGATGCTCTTCTTCCAGTGCCTCTTTTATTAATTCATCTTCAATTTTCTTCTTCTTGGTTTTCATTTTTATAACTTAATATTAATCAGGGTCATTGTTCTATGTATGAAATTAATCTCGGCTACAACCCTTCTCCGGAATATTCAATAATAACGAATATACAAGGATGAAACGTAAAACGTTATTTCAATGGACTAAGATTTATACCCAACCGTTTTAAAGTTCTGGTGATCAACCTTATTTTTTAATACACTTTTCTATGAGGAATTGTGAACTAAACCCTGTTATTTTGACTTTCCTATTTTTGTATCAACGTGAGCCAAGTAAAAGTGAATAACGATTCGTATCTGGACGACCTCAATCCAAAAGAATATATCATCATAAAACGAGCACGGGTTAACAATCTTAAAAACCTGAGTGTTGCTATTCCGCGAAACAAGATGGTGGTTGTTACTGGTCTGTCTGGTTCTGGTAAATCATCATTAGCATTCGATACATTGTTTGCTGAAGGCCAGCGCATGTATGTTGAAAGTCTCAGCTCTTATGCACGACAATTTCTCGGTCGTATGGAGAAACCTGATGTTGATTACATTCGCGGAGTTTCACCTGCCATTGCCATTGAACAAAAAGTAAATACGCGCAATCCTCGTTCCACCGTAGGCACATCAACTGAAATTTACGATTACCTGAAACTTCTTTTTGCACGTATCGGAGTTACTTATTCACCCATTAGCGGCAAAGAAGTAAAACGCGACACGGTTACTGATGTTGTTGATGCTATCAATAAATTTCCATCAGGCACTCGTGTAATGGTGGCTTGCCCTCTACACATCAAGAAAGGAAGAAAATTAAATGACGAGTTAAATCTTTTGCTTAGCAAAGGCTTTGCCCGTATTCTCATTAATGGCGAAGTAAAATTTATTGAAGAGCTTCTGGCGCCGACAGAAGGAAAGAAAAAAGCAGCGCCTAAAAAAGCAACGACCGATATATATGAAATTCTCATCGATCGTGCTTCTGTAAACAAAGATGATGAAGATACTACCTTCAGATTATCAGACTCTGTTCAAACAGCTTTCTTTGAAGGTGAAGGTGATTGTATTATCTATGCTGAAGGTCATAACAAACAAAGCTTCTCTGACAGATTTGAATTAGATGGCATGAAATTCACTGAACCCTCTGTGAATTTCTTCAGCTTCAACAATCCATTTGGTGCGTGTCAGACTTGTGAAGGATTTGGTAAAGTGCTAGGCATTGACGAAGATCTTGTTATCCCAGATAAATCATTATCTGTTTTTGAAGGAGCTATCGCTCCCTGGAAAACAGATACCATGAGTGAGTGGTTGAAGCCCTTAATTAAAAACGGAATCAAATTCGATTTCCCTATTCACAGACCGTACAATGAATTAACACAAGCCGAGCGCGATCTGCTATGGAATGGCAATTCATACTTTGAAGGAATATACAGTTTCTTTAAATACCTGGAGACTAAAACTTATAAAATTCAATATCGTGTTTTGTTGTCGCGCTACCGCGGAAGAACAAACTGTCCTGATTGTCGTGGTACACGGTTGAGAAAGGATGCTCAATATGTAAAGATCAACAACACCAGCATAACCGATCTTGTGCTTATGCCTATCGAAGACTCATTGAAGTTTTTCGAAAAGATTAAGCTGCCTGAATATGAGCGAAAGGTTTCTGACAGAATTCTGACAGAAATAAAATCACGGCTTCAGTATATGGACAAAGTTGGGCTGGGATACTTAACGTTGAATCGGATAACAGCAACATTGTCGGGCGGTGAATTTCAACGCATAAAACTGGCAACATCATTGGGGAGCGCCCTCGTAGGCTCCATGTATATCATGGATGAACCCAGCATTGGTCTGCACCCAAGAGATACAGCACGCATGGTTGAAGTGTTATTGTCGCTGCGTGATATGGGCAATACAGTGATCATTGTTGAGCATGAAGAAGAAATTATGCGTGCTGCCGATCAGATCATCGACATTGGTCCGGATGCCGGAAGTCATGGAGGACAACTTGTATTCCAGGGAACGCTTAAAGAAATGAACGGCAAGGTTCGTTCGCATACAACAGATTACCTGAGTGGTCGAGAGAAAATTGAAACACCAAAGACACGACGCAAATGGCATGACCACGTAACCATTATCGGTGCGCGAGAAAACAATTTGAAAAACCTTACCGTGAAATTTCCACTGGGCATACTTACGGTTGTAACAGGTGTGAGCGGTTCAGGTAAGTCAACACTGATTAAAAAAATTCTTTTCCCTGCATTAGGCAGACTTAACGGCTCTGTTGCTGACGCCCCTGGAAAATATGATCGTCTGGATGGTGATATTTCACGCATCACGCAGATTGAATTTGTAGATCAGAATCCTATCGGGAAATCATCGCGTTCAAATCCTATAAGTTACGTTAAGGCTTATGATGTCATTCGTAATTTATATGCCGATCAGCCACTGTCTGTACAGCGGGCTTATAAGCCTTCACACTTCTCCTTTAACGTAGAGGGTGGCCGTTGTGAAACTTGTCAGGGAGAAGGTGAAATTAAAGTTGAAATGCAATTCATGGCCGATATATTCTTAAAATGCGAAAGCTGTCATGGCAAACGCTTTAAGCAGGAAGTATTGGAAGTGGAATACAATGGCAAAAACATTGCTGACATTCTCGACATGACTGTTGAAGAAGGCTTAGAGTTCTTCAAAGACAAAAAAACAGTCTATGATAAAATTCTTCCATTGTTTGATGTTGGGTTGGGTTATGTTAAGCTTGGTCAGTCATCAAATTCATTAAGTGGAGGTGAAGCTCAGCGTGTTAAACTTGCTTCCTTTTTAGGTAAGAATGCCAGCGACACAAAAGGCAACATCATGTTTATTTTTGATGAGCCTACTACAGGCTTGCACTTTCATGATATTTCAAAATTATTGAAAGCCATCAACGCGCTGGTAGACGAAGGTCACACAGTTATTGTAATTGAACACAATCTTGAAGTTATAAAATGCGCTGACTGGATAATCGATCTGGGTCCTGAAGGCGGCGAGAAGAAAGGTGGTAACATATTATTTGAAGGCACACCTGAAGAGATGGTTAAGAAAGGAAAAGGATATACAGCAGAGTTTTTGAGAGAAAAGATTTGAGTTATTTTAAAGTCTGGCGTTTGTTGTAGACATTTCATCCATTAATGATACTTTAATCAAAGTCTTGCATCGCAAAGAATACTCCTAAATGACTACATGTCATGCTGCATTATAATATGCAATGAGTTATGCATCATAGTACAGAGCATGTGTAGATTTAAGACTTAAAAATCTGGTCTTTAAAAAATTATCACACATTTCTCACACGAGTGTAATTCTCACAAATCAAGATAATTTCTGATTTATAGTTAAACATACTTTTGCAGAAGTCCTTTGAGTTATGCATGCGGGGCTGGGCTATCTGTAAAATATTTATTGTTTAAACTTATTATGAAATCATTAAAGTCTTTCTGGAAATTATCTCTCGGATTATTCATTGTGGGTATCGTGGCATCCTGTAATTCTGATGACACGACAACTAACACAGTAACATCAACTATTCAGTTTCAAAAAAACTCATTGTCAATTGCTGAAGGTCAAACCGGCAATGTAAAACTTACTTTAGACAAGCCATCTAACAAAGATCGGGAAGTTACACTTCAACTCGCCAATGCAACAGCGGAGTATGGGGTAGACTTTATTATAGCGAAAGTTATTTTTCCTGAACAGGAATTTGTTGTAACCATACCCAAAGATTCAACAACAGTAACCGTGCCCATATATGCATTAGGTGACTTTGACTCTGAAACAAATGAGAACTTTGATCTTAAAATTGAAAGCTATTCAGATGGTATTCATAGTGGTGATGTCACATCAGTTAATGTAACAATAACGAATGTTGTGAATTTGTCTGAAGAAAACAGAGCGATTTCTTTTGATGGAGTTGACGATTATATTGATCTCGGCAATATTTTTGATGATCTGGAGCTTCCGTTTAGTGTTTCCGCATGGGTATGGATAGACCCTAGCGTGTCTGATGGGGTTTTGCTTCCTGTATTTATAAGTCAAGATGGTTCTGATGTTTACAATGGATTTTCGTTTAATACAAGCACATTATCGCACGTTGGTCTTACGTATGGTGATGGACTAGGTGGAAATAGCAGTGTGTATAGAAGATCAAAGGGATCGGACTATTATAGTCCGACCAGGGGACGCTGGGTCAATATTACAGCCGTTGTGCGCGGCGCAGTTGACATGTCGCTCTATTTGAATGGTGTAGAAATACCTGGTGAATACAACGGATCATCTAATTCTCCGATGGACTCTAACGCGTCAACAAAGAATGCAGTCATAGGACTTATGCATGGAAACGGATCAGCCATCTATAGATTTGTTGGGCTAATAGATGAAGTAAAAGTTTGGAACCGTGAACTATCCGAAGCTGAAGTTCAGGTTTCCATCTTCAATAAATCGGTTAGTACTGAAAATGGTCTTATTGGCTATTGGGATTTTGATGAACCTGACGGAACTACGGTTTATGATAAATCATCCAATCAATTCAATGGTGTTATTCAGAATAAAGCCACACGTGTTATTTCAAACGCACCTGTAAAATAATAAATCTTTTTGCATGAACGAGTCCGAAAACTGTCGGACTCGTTCATATATCTTGTTTGCCAGGTTATGTAAATCATAATCCTGCCTCCAGTTTCAAAATTTGACTCTCCTCTTTCGATGTTAAGATTGAATAAGAAAGTTTTCCTGCCTTTGTCTGGGCTACCTGGCTTCATTACCTGATTTGAGCTATTATCCCCAGATTCTTTTAATCTGGTATTTTAACTCTTGCTCCGATAATAAAAAAATTGACGGTTTCGTTTAGTAAATTTGGCGTGTCAAATAGTTATTGGATATAATAAAATAATACCTCATGAAAAAAGCGTTAAAATGGATTTCCATCATCATCGGTGGATTAGTCGTGATCATTATTGCAGCAGCATTTATAATTCCTGCTGTCTTTAAAGATGACATTAAAGCTGCCATCGATAAAGAACTAGCAGCCTCTGTCAATGCCGATGTAATTTTTGATGTGGATAAATTCAGTCTCTCTCTCTTCCGTCATTTTCCGAATGTTACTGCCGAGATGAGCGACCTGGGTGTTTTAAACCGCGCACCATTTGAAGGCGAACATCTTTTTGTTGTTGAAAAGATGGAAGTAGAAATTAACCTGAAGGATATTCTCTTTGGTGACCAGCTCAGACTGAAGGGTATTACATTAGTTCGTCCTGATATTAATGTTAAAGTTCTGAAAGACGGTCGTGCTAATTATGACATCGCTATACCTTCAACAGATACCGTTAAAACTACCGAAGAACCTTCTAAGTTTTCATTTGGAATAGACCGTTGGGAAATTATTGACGGTAAAGTGTTGTACGATGACCAGTCCATACCATTTAGCATGGAACTGAAAGGTTTGAACCACTCAGGCAGCGGCGATTTCACACAGGATGTTTTTGACCTGAAAACATTAACGAAAGCAGATACACTCAACGTCGCATTTGATGGTGTGGAATATCTTTCAAACAAACGTGCTGAAATTGACGCTGTTATTTCTATCAGTGAAGACATAACTAAATATACGTTCAAAGATAACAGCGCTAAGATAAACGACTTCGCCATGAGCTTTGATGGCTGGTTTAAAATGAATCCGAAAGACTTCGGCATGGACATCTCCTTTAAGAGCCCGGACAATTCTTTCAAGAGTTTGTTATCACTTGTGCCCGGTATTTATTCAGCAAGCTTTAAAGATATTGAAACAAAAGGTGAGCTTGCTTTCAACGGTTTTGTAAAAGGTACATTCAGCGATACACAGATGCCAGCCTTTAACGTAGATCTAAAAGTAAAAGACGCTATGTTCAAGTATCCTGACTTGCCAACAGCGATCAATAATATTAATGTTGATCTATTGCTTGATAACAAAGATGGGGTGATCGACAATACAGTGATTGATCTGAAGAAACTTCACCTGGATTTCGGCTCTAATCCTGTTGATGCCCGTGCGCTCATTACGAAAATGTATCCCACCAACGTTGATGCAAATCTCTCAGCTAAACTTAACCTGGCAGAAGTTGAAAAGATGTTTCCGATGGACGGCTTGACGATGAAAGGAAATTATGCTGTAAATCTTACAGCAAAAGGTGTATACGATAGTCTTAAAAAACAAATACCTGCCATTGATGCCAACATGTCATTGGCAAACGGTTATGTTAAGTCGAAGGATTTCCCGCTGCCATTAGAAGAGATGAAGTTTACTTCTCACATTAAAAATGCATCGGGTAAAATGGCGGAGACAGATATTGCAGTAAAAGATTTTTCAATGTTGCTGGATGGCGAGAAGATTACAGCTGATTTGTTGTTACAAAACCTTGATGATTATACATGGGATCTGAAAGTTAAAGGTGGTGCTGATCTTGAAAAGATGACGAAGATCTTCCCGCTTGAAGGCATGACGTTAGCCGGAAAAGTTAAAGCTGATATTCAAACAAAAGGAAAATACTCAGATGTTGCAGCTCAGAAATACGACAAACTTCCTACGAGTGGTACAGCCTCCCTTGCTGATTTCAAATATATCACCAAAGATTTACCGGCAGTTGCGTTAAGTCAGGCTGCTATGGTATTCGATCCTAAGAAAATTGAATTGCAAAAACTTGACGGTACAATTGGCAAGAGTGATTTCAATGTAACAGGCTCTGTACTTAATTACCTTGGTTATCTCTTTGGCAAAAATGAATCTATTAAAGGCGTTGTCAACTTCAACTCTACTCTTTTTGATTTGAATGAATTCATGACGGATAGTGGCACACCAGCTACTACTGATACCACTTCCATGAGTGTTATACCTGTACCTGATAATATAGACTTCTTATTGCATGCCAATGTAAAAACGGTTAAAGTAACAGACATGACACTCACCAACGCCAGTGGAGATGTGCTTGTTAAGGATGGCATTGCTAACATGAGCGGACTGAAGTTTAATTTATTAGGCGGAGCCTTCACGATTAATGGAACGTACAACACGAAAGACATTAAACATCCAATGTATGATCTGGGGCTGAAGATTGATAACATGTCAATGAAAGAAGCAAGCAATGCGTCATCATTAGTGCGTACGTATGCTCCCGTTGCAGGGCTTATCAACGGTAACTTCTCTACCGATTTTAAACTTAACGGCGAACTCGGTCAGGATATGATGCCGAAAATGGAAACTGTAAATGCCGGTGGGTTGATTAAAATAGCACAAGCTGCTTTGAAAGAATCAAAATTAGTTTCGGGCATTACATCACTTACAAATCTTGACAATACAAATGAAGTGACCATGAAGGATGTTTTACTTTCTGCTGCTATTAAAGATGGAAAGCTTAGTGTTAAGCCTTTCGATGTGAAGTTTGGAAATTATAAAACAACCATTGCAGGTAGCACAGCTTTAGATGGTGCATTGGATTACACATTAAAGATGGATGTCCCTGCAGGCAAGTTAGGTACTCAGTTTAATGGTCTGGTATCGAAATATTCAACAAGTGGCAAGACAGATCCAAATGCACCAATACCGCTTACTATTGGATTAGGTGGTAAGTATGATAGCCCGAGTCCTAAGTTGATTATGGATGATCAGAAAAAACAAGTAGAGCAGGCCGCTGTAAATGCTGCTAAAGATGAAGGAACAAAAGCTCTTACAAAAGCAGTGAAAGGAACAGATGCTGAAAAAGTGCTGAATGGTCTTTTAGGAAACAAGAAAGATACAGCTTCCTCAAAAAAGGCTGACACCACTAAAACGGCGTTACCGGCGAACACAGAAGATCTGAAGAAGAAAGCTGAAGAAGCAGCCAAGAGCAAGATCAAAAATTTATTGAAGCGTAAGTAGTAACGCATCAACAAGTACTTAAAGAGGTCGTTAATAGCGACCTCTTTTACTTTCATAACTATTAATTTTGATTTTCTTATTTTTGTAATATGAAGGCCGAAATATTTGACATCAATTATAAGAAGATAGATCAGGTAAAAGATGAGGCTAACTTATCATCACATGAAAGTCTTTTGATATGTCTTGATCTAATGGATCTTTCAATAGCCTTAAACAAGGGAGAGTACCTTATTCAACATCCAGATTTTGATGCTAATATTAATTGGATAGAATTAAGTCTTATCAAAAAAGATGAAGAATAAAATTCGTGAGTCATTGAGAAAAATCTGCGAGATTTAATGTTTTAAAACTGTCTCAATCTTAATGAAAGAACTCTTCCTCTTAAGCGGTCTTGGTGCAGATGAAAGAGTCTTTACATATCTTGATCTCTCGGGTTATAAGCTTCATTACATTAAATGGATTTCCCCACAGAAAAATGAATCCATTCAACACTATGCATCCCGACTCCTTGAACAGATTAAATCACCTAACCCTATACTGATTGGTGTTTCTTTCGGAGGAATGATGGCCATCGAAATAGGAAAACAAATAACAACTGCTAAAATAATTCTCGTTTCATCTGTGCAAACATGCCATGATTTGCCCTTCACCAATGGACTTATTTCAAAATTAAAACTACACCGAATATTACCACTTAGCCTGCCACAAAAGATTCATACCCTTATGTTCTGGCTCTTTGGTGTTACAACAGATGCTGATAAGAAATTACTCAGAAAAATTTTGGATGATACCGATACCCGTTTCAGTGATTGGGCAATAGATAAAATTATAACATGGAATAATGAGATAGTATTGAACAACGTAATTCATATTCACGGCACGGCTGATAGAATGTTACCCCTTAAACATGCTGATTACACCATTGCCAACGGTGGACACTTTATGATCGTAAACAGAGCGGCCGAAATCAGCAAAATTGTCAGAGAAGAGCTTGGTTTTATTTCATGATTTCAGAGATCTGCCTCTTGTAATGTTTTAGCCCTCTTTTTGCTTTTCGTCATTTCTTCTATTTCAATGCTTTCCTTTATATTAAGGCATGAATTCTGTCCGGCGTTATTTTATTGGAGATTACCTGCAAGAAGAGCAGAATGTGCTCAAGCGGGCTAATATCACGCTAATTTTCAATATCACCGTTGCCAGTATAGGTTTGCTAATAGTCGTAGCCATTGTTTATATTATCAATAGCTTCTACGTTCAGTTGGCGAAAAGCCTTATCATTGCCACACTCTTCACAGGTGTACTTTTTTTTATACGTTATAAAAAAACAATCCTTCCGGTAGCACATATCCTGATTATCATTTCACTTGCAAACAATCTGCTTAACGTATTTATCATATTTCAAACCTTCAACGCATTTGTAGCCATGATTTCCATGGTTGATATTCTTTTTGCTTTTCATACCACCGGAAGCAGATGGGGATTGATCTATGCAGCAGCGCACTATGCACCCATTGTTATATTTGAGATCATGCAGCACCTGGGTGTCAATATCTCATTAATGCCACCGCAGCAGTTAGCTTTTGAAGAAGTAATAATTTCTCTTGTGCTGCTTATTCTCATCACCATTTACCTGATCTATTATTATCACCAGGCTTATGAATTGGCAAAGGAAAATATTCACAAAAACATGGAAGAACTTCAGAAGTCGAAAGATATGGCTGAAGAAATGAATCGTTTAAAAACAAACTTCCTTTCAAATATGTCGCATGAGATTCGTACCCCAATTAATGGTATACTGGGTATTAGTCAGGTTATTGAGTTAGAGACGCATGACAAAAATATTCAGGAGTACGTAAAACTTCAGCAACAAAGCGGACGAAGATTACTCGATACGATTACCAGCATTTTAAATCTATCAAGAATTGAAGCCAGTAAAGACCCGATAAAGTTATTAGTTGTCGACATTAATAAGATTGTTGCAGAAAGCATTAAGCCATTAGAAGAATTGGCTAAAGCAAAACATCTGGCATTTTCAGCAGTACTATCCGAAGTTGAGTTAAAATGTCTTTCTGATGAGACCATGCTTTATCAGATCATCAACAATATTATGGGCAATGCTATTAAATTCACTGAAAATGGATCTGTTGAAATACGTACATCATTAGAAACCAATAACTTTATTTCAATCGCGATCATAGATACAGGCATCGGCATTTCAGAAGAATTTCTTCCTAAAATATTTAATCCATTTGAGCAGGAAAGTTCCGGACGCACCAGGCAATACGAAGGAAGCGGCCTTGGGTTATCGATCTCAAAAAAGTATATTGAATTAGTGGGTGGTGAGATTAGTGTGAGTTCGACAAAAGGAAAAGGAAGTACCTTTCATATCTCATTACCAGCATATCACCCAACTGAATGAAAAAAATATTATACGTTGAAGATGACTCCATCAATGCATTTGTTGTCGAGAAGTTATTGAAAAGAGATTTTCAGGTATCACACGTTGTTGATGGCGAAAGTTGCCTGGAGCGTATTCAGCTTGAAAACTTTGACTGCATTCTGATGGATATCAATCTTGGCAAAGGTAAAATGGATGGCGTTGAGGCAATGAAAAAAATAAAGGAACTCCATCAATACAGAAACACACCCGTCATTGCTGTAACGTCGTATGCTATGCCTGAAGACGAAGACAGGTTTCTCAAGGATGGATTTGACTCTTATTTATCGAAGCCTGTAGAACGTAAAACGCTCATCCAGAACATTGAACGATTTCTAAAACCTCAGGCCTGAGGCTGCAACTTTGCAATTCATAAGCGTATAACTTTACGTAGCCTGTTCTGTTTCTTTCACGCCCTTTTCAGTAATTTCAAAACTTTAATTTACTATTTAGAAAAATGTCATTTCAGCCGGATGCACCATTAGCCGAACGCATGAGACCTTCGAAGTTGGAGGACCTTATTGGTCAGCAGCATCTGGTGGGAGCGAATGGAGTAATTCGAAAAGCTATAGCTGCAGGTAATGTTCCATCTATGATTTTGTGGGGACCGCCCGGCGTAGGCAAAACAACCATCGCTAATATTATAGCCAACGAAGTGAAAAAACCTTTCTACACATTGAGTGCTATCAGCTCAGGTGTGAAAGAAGTGCGCGAAGTAATAGAGAAAGCCAGATTGTCACAGCGCTCTATTCTGTTCATTGATGAAATTCATCGCTTTAATAAATCACAGCAAGATGCATTATTAGGTGCTGTAGAAAAAGGTACCATTACGTTGATTGGTGCTACAACCGAAAATCCGTCATTCGAAGTTAATTCAGCATTGCTATCACGATGCCAGGTGTATGCACTCAAACCTCTTAATGAAAATGAACTTCTGGATCTGGTTAATCAAGCCTTGCAACGAGATATAAAATTAAAGAACCATTCGTTCATCGTTAAAGAACATCAGGCATTGCTGAATCTTTCTGGCGGTGATGCGCGAAAACTTCTGAACCTTGTAGAGTTGATCTCAGAAACATATCCCGATGGAGGCATTGAAATTACCGATCAACTTGTGATGGATGTTGCTCAGAAAAAGATTGCCATTTATGATAAAAGCGGTGAACAACATTACGATATTATTTCAGCCTTCATCAAATCGATAAGGGGAAGTGATCCTAACGCCGCCGTATATTATTTAGCGCGCATGGTTGAAGGAGGAGAAGATGTGAAGTTCATAGCACGTCGTATGCTTATCCTGGCATCGGAAGATATCGGAAATGCAAATCCAACGGCTCTTGTTATTGCTAACAATACTTTTCAGGCTGTTGATGTGATAGGTTATCCGGAAGCAAGAATTATTTTGTCGCAGTGCGCTGTTTATCTGGCCAGTTCTCCAAAGAGTAATGCCAGCTATGTGGCTATTAATAATGCCATGCAGATTGTAAATGAAACCGGTGATTTACCAGTGCCATTATCAATTCGTAACGCGCCAACAAAGTTAATGAAAGATATGGGCTATGGACAAGGTTATCAGTACGCCCATGATTATGCTAATAATTTTGTGAACACTGAATTCTTACCTGATATGATTAAAGGCACAAAACTTTACGATCCGGGAAAGAATGCGCGTGAAGAAGAGCTTCGTCGTTACCTGAAGAGTTTGTGGGGTAAAAAGTATGATTACTAACATTGAATAAAAACAGATTTGAAACAGATCATTTTTGAAACGTCTCCTTCTTTTGTTTTGCTGTGCCTTATCGTGAGCATAGGTTATGCCTTTTTGCTCTATGCGAAAAAAGGACCCTGGAGTAAAACAATGAATCGGATTCTGTTTGCTTTACGAACGGTGTTAGTCTTCCTTATTTCATTTTTATTATTAGGTCCAATTGTTAAACAGATCAGTAACAGTTATGAAAAACCACAACTCATTATTTTAAATGATGACTCCGGCTCAGTGAAAGAAGTAACGGATTCAACAACTCTTAAAAAAATTCAGGAACGAATAAAAAATGCAACAGATGCGCTCACTGAAAATGGATACAGCATCAGCACAACAAATCTGGAAGGTGAAGATATTATCAAAGTCGATTACAAAGCGACATCATCAGACATTACTTCTGGTTTAAAGAAAATAGCAAACAAGTTTGAAGGTCAGAATATTGCTGGTGTTGTATTACTCTCCGATGGAATTTATAATCAAGGTATCTCACCATTATATGCTTCATATAATTTTCCGGTATATACCATAGGTGTTGGCGATACATTACAACGCATAGACCTCTCTGTCAAGAATCTAGCTTATAATAAAATTGCCTATCAGGGAAACAAATTTCCTGTGCATGTTGAAGTAATGGCGAAGGGATTACCGAATGAAGATATTACAGTGTCCCTTTCACGCAGAGATCATATAATGGATCAACAGACAAAAAGTTCTGGCAAGAGTCAGCTTGTGGCTTTTGATTTTGAGGTGTTAGCTAATGATCAGGGAATTCAAAAACTGGACATTCAAGTTGAAAGAAAATCACAAGAGAGAAATGTAAAGAATAATCACGCATCATTATTTGTAGAAGTGGTTGAAGGAAAGAAGAAGATACTGGTTGTTGCACCAGCACCTCATCCGGATATAAAAGCCATTCGCGAAGTGATTGATAAAAATTCAAACTATGAATTTCTGTTACATATACCGGGATTGAGCGAACAACAGCCAAGTGCATTGCGATCATCAGAAATTGATCTGGCTATTTTTCTTCAAGCTCCTGATCTGAAAGGTCG
This sequence comes from Cyclobacteriaceae bacterium, assembly GCA_036569145.1. Lineage (GTDB taxonomy): Bacteria > Bacteroidota > Bacteroidia > Cytophagales > Cyclobacteriaceae > DATCRE01. The sequence goes on along the minus strand of DATCRE010000256.1, from coordinate 3,494 downwards.
CACCAAAGAACTCTTTCAGCAAATCGTTTCAGGTAATACTTCAATTCTTTTGCAGCTTGGTCAGCAAACAGATATAGCTTCCCTGGCGAGAAATAACATGCCCATTAAATTCGTAACCATGCCACGCGATTTTGATGAGGTAACACCAGCAATCAATTCTTCATTTTCTAATTTTATACTGACACCGGAAAATAACAACATCATTGCAGACTATCCGCCTGTGTCAGTATTCTTTGCCAAGATGCAATTGGCACCCAACGCAACCACACTACTTTATCAACGTGTGGGAAGTGTAACTACTGATAAACCGCTTGTAACTATTCAAACACTGGATACTCGTAAAATTGGAATATTATTAGGTGAGGGCATCTGGCGCTGGCGATTAAATGAATTTGATAAAACAGAAAACACTGCTGCCTTCGATGAACTGTTTGGTAAACTCATTCAATATCTGAGCACGCAAGATGATAAACGTAAATTCAGAAGCTATCCATTACAGCAACAGTTTTCTGATGATGAGCCGGTGATATTCGAGAGCCAGGCTTATAACGATATCTTCGAACCAATTTACGGACAGTCAGTAGATATAGAGTTAAGTGATGAACATGGTAAGGTAACACACTACACCTATGTTACCAGTCAGGGAAATACCCGTTACCAGATTGGTGATCTTCATGAAGGTATTTATCGCTATAAAGCAAAGGCTACTGTAAACAATAAACCAGAAGAAGTTAAAGGAGAATTTATTGTTACGACTGAGCAAGAAGAACTTCAAAATCTGACGGCTGATTTTGATCTGCTCAGAAAACTTTCTGCTAATACAGGAGGAAAGTTCTTTACCACATCAAATCTTGAAAACCTGTTTACAGATCTTCAACGCAAAGAAGCCAAAAGCATCATCCACTCCGAAGAACGATTCAATTCTATTATTAATCTGAAATGGGTATTCTTTGCACTCCTCGCCCTTATTAGTGCCGAGTGGTTTTTGAGAAAGTACAACGGATCTTACTAAATAGTTATTACACGGAAATCACAGAGAAATTTTGTTGATATCTTCGCATAACTTTTTGAAATAATTTTTAATTGACCAATAACTACTGACCAATGACCATTTTATTTCAACAACCCACCATTCAATCTCAACAACTCTGTCTCGGCAAGCTTTGCGTTATAGCGGGCGGTAATTAATTGATTATAGGCATCAGCCAGGCTTTGCTGTGCAGTTCGCAATTCGATGAACGTAGTCGTGCCTTTCTTAAAAGATTCAAGAGCAATGAAAACATTTTCTTTCGCTAGCAGAATAGTTTCTTCTTCTATGAGTAATATTTTCTTTGCGTTTTCATAATTGACGAATGCATTTCGCAGACCCACATCAACATTGGTTTTCATTTGATCATAAAGAACCTGTTGACGGCTATACGTTATTTTAGCAAGCTCAATTTGTCTTCTTGTGGTAAGTCCATTGAGAATAGGTATCGCTAATGAAAATCCATAATTGTAACCATTAGACAAACTAAAGATTGTTCCATAAGGGTTCACTAGCTTAGTGTTATCGGCGCGAGTATATGTATAGGCTCCCGTAAAACTCAGTATTGGAAAAAGCTCGGCACGACGCTCATGCAGTGATAATGTGGCGATATTGAAATTTCGTCTTGCAGCCTTTAATGAATAGTTTGTGCTTTCAGAATTGGAAATAACTTCATCCTCTTTCAAATCAAGATTAATTGCAATGCTGTCAACTACATCATACGACGCAGGCAGTTGAGATCCCAGCAAAGCATTGAGCTGAGCTTTCAATTGTACAATAGCTGTCTCTTGTTGTATTACTTGTGTACGTTGAGAATTATAATCAACTCTGGCCTGGAGCAGTTCAGGTTTGGCACCAGTACCAACCTGAAGTTTTTTTTCTGCAAGCTTAACACGAACATCGCTTACAGCCATTTGTTCTTGTATTGCCATTAACTGTTGCTTTTGTTTCACAATGTTGTAGTACGTTGTAATAACAGAAGCAATGGAATTCACCATCTGGTCCTTTATCAATAATTCACCCTGTTCATCCATGATGGCAATGCGTTGACGGGTAGCAAACATTTTAGTGCCATCAAACAAGGTCCAGTTTAATTGAACTGAACCATTCAGTGTATTCGCTTCGTTAGTGCCTTTTATATTTTTAGTAGCGTCTTTAAACTCCAGTCGCTGTTTTGTACTGTTGGATATTGATGAAGCAGTTCCATTAAGCTGAGGTAAGAATGCCGCCCAGGCATAATCATTATTTGTTGAAGCTGATGAAGAATTATTTTTTGCCAGTTGAATGTCAAAATTCTTTTCCAGAGCCAGGCTTATAACCTGATCTAACTGAATTTTTTCCTGGGCAAAAGCACTAAATGAGAAGGCACTTAAAACAACTGCGAAAAACTTATGCTTCATAAACTAAATCCTTAACCGGTTGCGGGGTTTCTTCTCCAAAGTCCACATGCTCTCTCTTTCTGGATAAGAAAGTATACATAGCAGGTATAACAAAAAGAGTTAATATCAATGAAAATAAAATGCCACCCATAATTACAATACCAAGAGGCTTGCGACTGGTTGATGCAGCACCTAATGATAACGCCAGTGGCAGAGATCCTAAAGCCATTGCTAAGCTTGTCATTAATATAGGGCGAAGTCGTAAGCGTGATGCTTCTAATACGGCATCAATTCTCGACATGCCTTCTTCACGTTTTTGATTGGCAAATTCAACAATCAGAATTCCATTCTTTGTAACCAGTCCAATCAGCATAATCATACCGATCTCAGAAAAGATGTTGAGCGTCTGATTGAAAACATAAAGCGAAATGAAAGCACCACAAATAGCTAACGGCACAGTAAACATGATCGTAAGTGGATCAATGAAACTTTCAAACTGCGCAGACAAAATCAGGTAAATAAGAACGAGTGCCAATATAAAAGCAAAAGAAGTATTGCTTGAGCTTTCAGCATAGTCTCTCGATGTACCGGCCAATGATGTAGTGAACGTATCGTCTAATGTTTTGTCAGCAATTTCCTGCATAACTTTTATGCCATCGCCTACTGTTTTTCCAGGAGCGAGTCCTGCAGATACAGTGGCTGATTTGTATCGGTTAAAATGATAAAGTGATGGCGGTGTTGTGGACTCCGTAACGGTTACAACATTATCAATAGAGATCAACTCGCCAGACTTGGTGCGCACGTATAAGCTCTTTAAATCATCCGGATCATCACGGTTGATGCGAGTTACCTGTCCCATCACCTGGTATTGTTTTCCTTCTTTTGTGAAATATCCAAAGCGTAGATTGCTGTATGCCAATTGTAACGTCTGCCCTATATCCTGAACACTTACCCCAAGTTGTGTAGCTTTCAATCTATTGATTTCAACTTTTAATTCAGGCTTATTAAATTTCAAATCAACATCAACACCTTGCAGCACAGGGTTGGCGTTGGCAGCTTCCAGAAATTTTGGGAGTGTAGATTGCAGT
>DATCRE010000255.1:0-4406 GCA_036569145.1 Cyclobacteriaceae bacterium | reverse complement strand
AATGTGAAGATACGGTGAAGAGCTGATTAATGATTCTCTATTAAGATTATAAAAAGCTTATAAATTTTTAACGGCCTGTTCATGCGCATCCAGAAACTCTTTCACCTGCTCATCTTTGATAGCGGCTGATACAAACATAGCCTCATATTGTGATGGCGCCAGGTAGATACCTTGATTTAACATTGACTGAAAATATTTTGCAAATATAACGGTGTCAGATGTTTTCGCTGTATCCAGATCAACTACCGATGTATCGCTAAAGAAGAGTGTAAACATAGAGCCTACCTTGTTTATGGTGTGCTTCACACCAGCAGCTTTCAATACCTTACTCGCTCCTTCTGTTATTCGTGTTGTTGATTCATTAATCGATTGATAGACTTCGCTGTGCTCCTTCAAATACGTTAACATGGCAAGACCTGCTGCCATGGCCAATGGATTTCCCGACAACGTTCCTGCCTGATACACTGGCCCTACCGGCGATACTGAATCCATAATTTCTTTTCTTCCGCCATAAGCACCAACAGGTAATCCTCCACCAATAATTTTTCCGAGCGTAGTCATATCAGGTTTGATGTTGAACAATTCCTGTGCACCCCCTGCAACCAAACGAAAGCCTGTCATCACCTCATCGAAAATAAGAATGATTTTATGTTTATCGCAGAGTGTACGCAGTCCTTCTAAATATCCTGGTTGAGGAGGCACGCAACCCATGTTACCTACCACAGGTTCTAGTATGATGGCTGCTATTTCATTTTGATTCTGACTAATCAGTTCTTCGATTGCTTTCAGATTATTGAAGGGTGCAATCAATGTATCTTTTGCTGTACCTTTTGTTACGCCAGGACTATCCGGTGTGCCAAACGTTAAGGCACCACTACCGGCAGCAATTAAAAATGAATCGCCATGACCATGATAGCATCCATCCATTTTTATAATCTTATCCCTACCTGTAAACCCACGTGCCACACGAATAGCAGACATCGTTGCTTCAGTTCCTGAGTTTACCATTCTCACTCTTTCGATAGAAGGAACCATGGAGCAAATCAACTCTGCCATTTGCACTTCGCGCCCTGTTGGAGCACCAAATGAAGGCGAGCTTGCCAATGCTTCTTTAACAGCTTCTTCTACTAATGAATTTGCATGACCTAAGATCATGGGACCCCACGAGTTAATGAGGTCTAAATATTGATTGTCATTCTGATCGTACAGGTAAGCACCCTTTGCACGTTTCATGAACAATGGATTTCCACCTACTGCACGAAATGCTCTTACCGGAGAATTAACACCACCTGGAATAAAGTTTTTTGCTTTCTCAAATAATTGCTGACTCTTTGAAGTATCTCTCATCTTTAAAGTTAATCGTTAAAGGTTATCCGTTAATCGTGTAAGGAGTGTTGAAGTTTCGGTTTGTCGCAACCTATTTATTTACGACTTTCAATTCTCCATCTACAAACTTAACGAAGGGTACAAGCTGATTATCCCTTGTGAATTGAAAATTGTAGCCCTGGTATAGAAAGCCAGGTACAAACGATTCTTTCGCCAGGCCATCCTGAAAATAAACTCCATTCTTCTTTAGCTGAAGACCTGCAAACATCATAAACTCGTAACCAAGCCTGGAATAATTGTTTGGCACGTGACCATGCGTGCGAATAAATTTTTTCTGAAAAGCTATGTAGTTAGCATTCGCGGCGCTGGAATAATTAGGTGCAGATAACACAATACCTAAACGTTGATATTTTTCGAAGGCAGCATTCTCAAGCCAGTTCTCAGAGCCTAGCACAGTAATAGAATCGCCACGCGTTTCTACACTGCTGATAACCTTACTAAAAATAAGCGGCTCATCAGTGGCTACATAGATACTGCCGATGCTATCTTTCTTCAGTGAGAATTGTGAAGGATATTTGAATTCATCATACTCTGTTGGTGTAGCGAGCTGCGTCATGATTTTACCTGACGATTCCTTTGTGATTAGCTGTGCTGATACAATTCTCAATCCGTTCTCTGTTGCTTTCTTAATAAAATTAGCAGCCAGTATAGAATCACGTTTAACTGGCCCATAGAAAACCATACATGTTTTTTTTCGGCGTGTGTTCGCTGCTAAAAACTCGCCAGATCTTTTTCCAATGGTTTCATACGATGGTTGAAATAAAAAACCGTACGTATTCTGATTTATGTTCTCACTGTTGTTTGATACGGGATTAAACATGTTAATCCGGTTATTGATGGAGAAATCCTGAATTGTTTTTTGTTCTTCTGAATAAATAGGACCAACAATAAGATCGGTATTCTTCAACTCATCGGTGTTCAGTATTCTTTTGATTTTTTCAATATTACGTTCTGTATCATAAGCACGAAGACTGATGTTTACACCTTGTTTGGATAATGTGTCAACGGCAAGCTTCATGCCTTCATACAAATCGAGTACAATCTGATTTTTCTTTTTTGTTTGTGAAGGTTCAAGTGAGTTCACCAGGAAAGGAAACAAAACAGACACCGAATATTTTTCTTTATAAAAAGTTGTTGGCGCTTCAGGCATATAATCCGTTTTTGGAAGATTGAATTTGCTGATCAGTGATTCAAGCAATGTGCGATTCTCAGGAACGGATAGATCTGTAGATAATAATCTCGCCAGGCGTTTTCCTATTATTTCATCATTAGGATATTCTTCACCCATCATGCGAAGTGTTTCCTTGTCATCAATTTTATTCAGCACCTGCTCTTTAAGAGAAGCAATTGTCGGCTCCAGCTTTTTATCTTTAACAGTGCTCGCCAGTTTTAATCCCTGGAAATAATCCTTACCATCGAAATAGATTTTTGAGAGCCAGAAATTTACATCGTCCATCTTATCCCATTTAGGATACAATGACTTGATCTGATTCAGCATGTCTTTAGCAACAGCCGGGTAACCCTGATTGTAAGCCGACAATGCGAAGTAAAAAGAAGCGTATTCAGAAAACGGATTGGACTGATCGTATGGAATAGCTTTCTTAAAACTTTCCATCGCCAGGTTGTACTTTCCTTCGCGGTAAAAATTCTTGCCGTTAAAATAGTATTGCTTATAATCAACCTGAGCAAAGCTGAAAACTGCTGTCAATAAGAGACAAAAAAACAGGGCTATCTTTTTTATCATATTCAGGTATATGTTCTGGGATTGATGTTAACGTTATGAAATGTTCAGGCCTCACCTGTTAAGCCTAAACTGGCTGTTCGTTGTTAAATGGAAAAATACAGAACGATGAATCATAGTCTATTCCCATTCAATGGTAGCAGGAGGCTTTGAACTAATATCATACACTACTCTGTTAACGCCCTTCACGCGGTTAATAATATCACTTGATATTTCTGCCAGAAACTCATACGGCAAATGCGCCCAGTCTGCAGTCATACCATCGGTACTGGTTACTGCCCGCAAGCTTACTACTCTTTCGTATGTACGTTCATCACCCATCACGCCAACAGATTGCAGCGGTGTTAAGATTGCGCCTGCCTGCCATACTTTATCATACAAGCCGTGATGCCTTAAGCCTGATATAAAAATGTTATCCACTTCCTGGAGGATGCGTACTTTCTCTGCTGTAATATCACCAAGAATACGAATGCCCAGACCTGGACCAGGGAAAGGATGTCTTCCCAAAATAGAAGGATCAATGCCCAATGTCTTTCCTACAATGCGAACTTCATCTTTGAACAAGGTATTGAGTGGCTCAACCACTTTTAATTTCATTTTGGCAGGAAGACCGCCAACGTTATGATGTGATTTGATGGTAACAGAAGGACCGTTTACTGAAACTGACTCGATGATGTCTGGATAGATGGTACCCTGACCAAGCCATTTAACATCCGTGATCAGATGAGACTCTTCATCAAAAACATCAATGAAGGTTTTACCAATAGCTTTGCGTTTAGCTTCCGGATCTGACAAACCTTCAAGTGCTTTGTAGAACTTATCTTTTGCATCAACGCCTTTTATGTTCAGGCCCATGTGCTTGTACGAATCGAGCACCTGCTCAAATTCATTTTTACGAAGCAGGCCATTATCAACGAAAATGCAATGAAGATTTTTGCCGATGGCTTTATGAACAAGAATAGCGGCAACGGTAGAATCAACGCCACCGGATAGTGCCATCACCACTTTATCATTTCCAAGCTTTGCCTTAAGATCAGCCACCGTAGCGTCAACAAATTGATCGGGAGTCCAATCCTGGGCACAGCCGCAAATATGAACTACGAAATTACGGAGCAGGTTTTTGCCTTCTGTAGTATGTGTAACTTCGGGGTGGAACTGAATTCCGTAAACCTGTTTTTGTTTTACCTGGTAGGCTGCCACCGCTACCGAAGGTGTACTGGCAATGACTTCAAAAGTATCGGGCACAGATGCAATGGTGTCGGCATGAGACATCCACACC
>DATCRE010000254.1:0-2121 GCA_036569145.1 Cyclobacteriaceae bacterium | reverse complement strand
CTAACAACAGGGCTATTAGCAGGAAGTTATCCTGCACTTTATCTTTCCATGTAAAGCCTCCGTTGCTCGACCATGTTCCTGTAAGTGGTCCGCCTGATTCTGCAATCTCTGAAACAACACCTGTATTTTTGAGTTCCGTTCTCAGCACATCTCCTTTATCACTAAAGGCTGCTGATTTTTTAGGAACCAGAATAAGACCATCGCGATCATATCCTACAGGCCGGTCCTTCACATACATAAGTTGATTGTAAATAACACCAGTGCAGATAATCAGCATCACTGAAACTGTAAACTGCAACACAACCAATACTCTTCGTGGTGTTGATGCAAAACGACCGGCGCGGAAAGTCCCTTTCAATACACTCACAGGTTTGAATGATGAAAGATAAAGTGCAGGATAACTTCCTGCTAATAGCCCTGTTGTTAGAAGAAAGATCATGCTGCTAATCCAAAACCAATTCTGATTCCACGGCAGTGTCATGGCTTTGCCTGATAATACATTGAACCACGGAAGAGAAACCCCAACGAAAGCAATGGCTATAATAAAAGCAAGTATAACAACCAGGAATGATTCACTTAAAAATTGTCCAATCAACTGACTTCGGATAGAGCCAACGGTTTTACGAATGCCTACTTCTTTCGCGCGTTTTTCTGATCGTGCAGTGCTCAGGTTCATGAAATTGATACACGCCAACAGTAATACAAATACTCCGATTGATCCGATAAACCATACAAATTGAATTGGACCATTCTGAAGAACTCCTTCTTTGAAATTGGCATGCAAGTGCCAGTCACTCATGGGCAACAACAACACTTCGTAATTATACTTGAGCTCATCTTTCATGTAACTCAAATCTTTTATGGCTTTCATTTCTAAATCCTTGATGTTAGCATCCACTTTTTCAAAAGTGGTGTTAGGATTTATTTCTGCATAAATGTGAAGGAAGTGATTATCCCAACCTTGTTCCTTAATCCAGGAAGAATTAGTAAGATGGAAACTCCAGGGTTGGAAAAAATCAATACTATAAAGTTCTGTGTTCTTTGGAAAGTCTTCATAAACACCAGTCACTGTTGCATCAGTTGAACTGCTGATTTTTATAACCTTGTTCATGGGGTCATCATTTCCAAAGAGAGCTTTGGCTGTTGATGCTGAAATCATAACTGAATGAAGATCTTTGAGACCAGCCCAGCTTCCATGAATCATTTTGCACGTAAACATTTCCGGACCTTCCTCGCCAATGTACATTCCGGTTTTAGATATCATTTTTTCGGGAGTAGCGAGAACACCAGACCAATCTCCGGAGACAGGCACAATGTGCTTAAAGTTTGCGCTGTAGTTTGTTTTAAGCTCATCGATAAATGGATAAGGAAGTGTTGTCTGACCACTATAATGTCGGCCTTGAAAGAAACCAGCCTTCATTACTTTCGCTATACGATTGTAGTTATTATAATATTGATTAAACGACAATTCATCGTAAACCCACAAGGCTATTACCATGGCTACGCCCATGCCAAGCGCAAGCCCACCAATGTTTATCATGGAATATCCTTTAGTCTTTAAAAGATTTCTCCATCCGATTTTAAAGTAACTTTTAAACATGCTGTATTGATTTAAATTTCTGTTTCCTTCAGGTCTGATAATTCCTGGTCTGAATAATAATATCACATCTATTATAAATTTCAGATCAGCCTTTCTTTTGCCAGATGTTTTTAATCGCTCATCATACAATTCCATCAAATCACCTTCGATGTATTTTTTCAATTTCGGATGACAGAACCACCGAAAGAATTTTAGAAAAAGATTAGGTGGATGATGATTCATTTTTAATAATTATTATTTACAATTTCAGATTGACGAAGTACGATTATTAATGCCTACCAACTAATGACTGATAACCTTGAACTAATAACTATTGACTAAATTTCAAATTCAACGCCATCTTCGGTATTGCTTTCCATAAATCATCACGAGTACTTTTAGTGTGCTCCATAGCTTTTTTACCGAGTGCCGTAATCTGAAAATATTTCTTTGGGCGTCCGGCTCTTTCTTCTGTGGCTTCACCATCGCGCGATTTTAAATAGCCTTTATCTTCAAGACGCTTCAATGCTGTTTGAAGTGCG
>DATCRE010000253.1:0-3260 GCA_036569145.1 Cyclobacteriaceae bacterium | reverse complement strand
ACGTGATTTTAGCATTAGACCAAAGCAAGGCCATATTTATTCCCGTAATGATATTTTTTTTATTCTCAGCAGACGATAATTTCCTTAAAGGAGCAGTCAAAGTTAATCAATAACTAAATGTCATCGATCACAATAGTGAAGTGTGGCTGCTGGTTAATCTGGTGAGGAAATTTCAGATCGGCTTGTATGTTGTTTCAGAATCATTTGAGGCTGGCACCGATTTGATTCACATTAATTTTTATTGCTTTCTGAATGACACCGGTGTCATACCCGTATGTTTTTTGAAAAGACGCGCGAAGTATTCTGGTGCAGAGAAGTTGAGTTGATATGCGATCTCTGAAACTGATTGTGAAGTGTAACGCAATAATTTTTGTGCTTCGCGCACGGCATGTTCCTGGATCAGCCACGAAGCTGGTCTGCTTGCTACAGCCTGGCATACACGGTTGAGATGCACTGCTGTTATATTCATATCGCTGGCGTACTGTGAAATACTTTTTGAGAAGGGATCGCTTGTTTTTAAACTGTTTTGAAAAACCCGATAGTAGTCTTCATACAAGCTCACGCGTGTTGAGTTATAAGAAACAGACATCAACCGGAATAATTTTACCATGAGCAAGCTCACTAATGCTTTCACGGCAAAATCATTTTCAATTTCATCGCCTAAAATCTCTTGGTCTATGCTATTAGCAAGTTTAACCAATTCAATAAAATCACACTGCTTTTTAAAGTTGGTTATTACGCTTAAACTTTTCAAACCATCCTGTACGCTTGATGCTGGCCTTAATATTTCATCAACAAAAGAGTCTGCCAGCGTAATAATTCTGCCTGTTACGTTTGGATCGTACTCAAAACCATGAACAATACCCGGAGGCACAACAATGATTGCAGGCGCTTGTAGCTCGTGAACTCCGGAAGTTGTATCTACTTTTACGTATCCGGTTTCTATGATAAAGATTTGATATAAATGAATGTGCAGATGAGGTTCGATCTTCCAGTTGAACAAGACGCTTCTGTCGCGGATGCATTCAGAATAAATATAAAATGGTGATGAAAACGAAACCTGTTCTTCGTATAAACCATTGTAGTTCTTCAGTTTCATAGCTCTCTTGTCAATAGTTTAACAGAACGAAGTCTCTGTTGATACCTAAAGGATTTCCTCTCTCCTGTAACTAATTGGGATTGCAATTAAATAATAATTAAAAAATCAATGAAATTTCAGGATACACTAAGAGGTATACGCTCTTTTTTTGTCGGTATCTGAGCTTAAAAACTGGTGTGCTGTTCCGTAGAAATGCCTCATGGGTCCTCAAGCTCCCTTCAAAGAGCTGGATATTGGAATAGCCTGAAGCCAAAAATGGCCCCAGGCTAAGATGGAAAAAAGAAAACGTTTATGGACTACGGAATTAATCGTAATCAATTATTCATTATGACAAAAAGAATTGTTCAAAGTTTGTATTACGTTTCAAGTATCTTTTTGCTGTAAACTTTTTGAGAAGCATACAGTATTAATGCTATCAAAGCAAGTCCTGCAATTAACCAGGGAGAAAATAAAAACACCTTGTCAATTTGCATACTGATAAAATTATCATGACCTGTTATTCGTTGAAGTATCCATCCGATAGAAGCAAGTCCTACCAGGCAGGCAAAAACATTTTTAAAATATTTGAACTGTCTCATCTGGCTCAACAAGATAAACCATGGTATGGTTAAGGCAATTATATAAAGCTGCATGACCTCAATTCCTAAATTAAAGCCAAGCACACTAATCACCAGGTTAAAATGATTCAGATCTAATTCCTGCAAGGTCTGCGAAAATGCCAAGCCATGGATAAATCCAAAACCAAAGGCTATAATAATTTCTTTGCGATAGAATAATGGTTTAACAGCATGCACAGCAGAAACCAAGATGGATATAGCTATCATTACTTCAATAAACTGTGTTGGAATATGAATCCATCCCCAAACACCAATCAGCAATGTAATGGAATGACCAACGGTGAATGCTGTAACAATTTTTAAAAGTTTGATGATGCTGAACTTCAAACCTCCAAATGCCGACCATTTTTTATTTTCAACCAAAAGACATGCAGGCAAAAGCAACGTGATAATAAAGAGAAGATGATCTGTACCTTCTTTAATGTGTTGCATGCCTAATGTAAACATGGCTTTAAAACCTTTAAACCAGCTACCTTCATCAAGTTGTATTTTTAGTGGAAATATTTTTCCACTCGGAATATCCCATGCTATTACTCCGATTTGCTGAGCATTATTTTTAGTAACTCCATTTTGCCAGTCTTGTTCAACAGAAAATAATATAGACTGGTTAGGTATCTGGTGTATTACTAAATCACAATGCAACATAAAATTTCGCAAGCTGTTTACATTGTCTGGTGTTAAATATATTTCAGAAACAATTTCCTGATAGTTGCCTGCTGCCGGATCTGTTGCCTCCTGAATGAAAATTTTACCGACGGTTATTTTCCATACACTCTGCAATGTATCTGTAACGGAAATATGATTTAAAAAATATTGCTTCAGGCTATCAAGTGAATCATCTTGCAGATTGATATGTATTTTAGAAGCCAGCTCCAAAATCTCCAGCGAGCTTCTGAATTGAATCAACACATACTGTGTATTGATTGTCAACTGTGCTTTGCTATCCGGTAGAGAATGAGCGTCCGCCCATCTATATCCTAAGATACAGATGAGCAGAACCCACCATCCATTTTTTCTTACACGCATATCAGCTTTTTGTTCCAGCGTAATCTGTTGATCTGTCTCTCCATATTGAATGGAAGTGTACACCAGAAGGGAATACAATTCCACCGGCCACAATAAACTCAATCCATACATGCGGACCATCAATGCGGAAGTAATCATACTTCATAGCCATAGACGTTGTACCGCTATAAAGAATGTAGGTGTTATCTAACTCAGATGTGTATGTTGAAAGAAATTCAGCCGCATCGGTATCATCAATATCACCAGTGTAAGTCTTGATTACATTCAACAACAATTGTTTTTGATCGGAGCTTAATCCATTACACTGCAAACCCGAAGATGTTGTTGGGAATTGCCACTCTTTTCCTGGCACCAACACTAAGTCACTAAACGTAGAACTTGATTTTGCTGTGCTGAGATTCGAACTGCTCAAGCTCGCCAGCAACGCTACAAAAGCATCACGCTCCTGGCTGATTGGCGCATACGTTGTTGAACCAGATGTCCATGATACAGGCTCTACAGCTTCAAAGTGTGGCGTG